>CAZTFD010000071.1:0-7651 GCA_964612225.1 uncultured Thermoplasmata archaeon
AGGAAAACTGTATAGGTCATCAGGCCATTCCTGCTGCTGAATCGCCCTTCCTCTCCTATGTACTTTCCCTCGTCGCCAGAGCCGCAAGAATTGCCGTAGAACAGCCGACTCCACGAGGCTTGAGGTAATCCGAGCCATGCAGAGTCCTATGCCGACCGTCAATTCCCCCGAATTGACCACTGGTCGCGAACTGCCTGGCTACGCCTAGTGAGTTATCAACACTGATAACCTGACGAAAACCAGCTTAAATCCGTCATGGCCTAGTTGGTGCGAGCGGAATGACTACAGAGCACAGAGCTAAGGACGTCTCGAGGTTGCTCGCGGACGATTACTCACAGAAGATACTGGTGAGCACCTACACCTCCCCGATGTCTGCCCAACGGCTGAGCAAGATCTGCGAGATACCGATCGCTGCCTGCTACAGGCGAATACACGAGCTGGAACTGGCAGGCCTGATCGGCGTCGACAGGGAGAAGGAGGTATACAAGGGTCGAAAGGTCAGGCTCTACAAGTGCCGTCTTCGTTCCGCCACCATCAGGTTCCACAACGGTAGGTTCGCCGTCAGATACGACACCGAGCCCGAGAACGGCGGTCCGGAGATCCTACCAGTCGTTCCGAGCGAATCCCCCAGCCCTGTCCAGTGATCCGGACTATCTTCTGTCGAGCTCGTTATTGACCAGCGTTATACAATGGTCCGCATGATAGCTCACGGGTCCGAGGGAGAGCCTCTTTGGCTCGTAGGTCATGAGGATGTCCTCCTCCGCCTTGGTCAGGTCCTGGTCGTCCCCAAGAACGAATGTGGAGTCAGGCGCGAGAGCAGCGGTCCTTATGTCCTCGCCGTCCTCGCGGAGGTAGTACATCTTGGACTCCTTCGACATGTTGGACAAGACCTCGCTGTAGCTGCGCTCTGAAACGTAAATGCCAGGCGAGCATTTCCTTTCACCGTCGCCCTTCTGCAGGAGCGCGTTCCTTATCAGGGCGGCGGTGCTCCGCTCATCGGGGTTGAGGTACTTCACCTCAGAGCCGTTTATCCTGATGGTCTTGGGCGGGTTCGGCTCTCCCAATAGCATAAGCACTATCTCGACATCCCTTCTGATCCCGTGGGAGAGGAAGAACGCAGAGTTGACGCACCGTAGAAGGATGTCGAGTCTGCCAGTCGACCCGCAAAGATCGTCCAGCTTGAACTCGGCCGATGTGATGGCCCGGTGGCCCATTACTATGAATCTCCTCAGAAGAATCACTCATCCCTGGCCATGCCAGACCCCGATATCTGCTTCATCAGCTGGCGCCTCATCTTGCGGTTGCCCATGAACCCCTTCATGGCCTTCCTGGACATGTTATACTGCTTAAGAAGCTCTCTGACTTCCCTCGGACTTGTGCCGCTGCCCCTGGCAATCCTCATCGCCCTCGATGACTTGATCTCCTTGGGGTTCTCAAGCTCCTCCTCGGTCATCGAGTCCATTATGACCCTCCACTTGGCCAGTCTGGCTTGAGTCGCCTCCATGTCCTGCTCCTGGAGTCTGTCTCCAAGGCCAGGAAGCATCGCAGCGATCTTCTTGAGAGGGCCGATGCCCTGGAGCATCTCCATCTGCTCGTACATCTCCTTGAGTGTGAACTTCCCGGACATCATCTTCTTGGTGATCTCCTCGGCCTTCTCCTCGTCCATCACCTCTGAGGCCGATTCTATCAGGGATTTGATGTCGCCCATGCCGAGCAGGCGGCTTATGAACCTGTCAGGGTCGAACCTCTCGAGGTCCTCAAGGTGCTCGCCGACGCCTATGTATGATATCGGGGCTCCAGTCTCAGCGATTGCGCTCAGGGCGCCACCGCCCTTGGCAGTCCCGTCCATCTTGGTGAGTATCACGCCGGTGAGCCCGACAGCGTCGTGGAACGCCTTTGCCTGGGGCCCGGCCTGCTGTCCGGTCTGGGCATCGAGGACCAGTATCTTGTTCTCCGCATCCACTGTCTTCGCGATGTCCTTGATCTCCTGGATGAGGTCGTCCTCCAGCGAATGCCTGCCGGATGTGTCGAAGATCAGGACGTCGTACCCCTCGAACTCCTTCATGGCGTGCTTGGCGATCTTGACGGCGTTCTTCTCCTTGGGGTCACCGTAGACTGGGACATTGATCTTCTTGCCGATCTGCATCAGCTGGTCGTACGCGGCGGGCCTGTGGACGTCCGCGGCGACTAGGCCGACTTTCATGCCCCTCTTGTGAAGGTCCCGGGCAAGTTTCCCTGCGGAGGTCGTCTTGCCCTGGCCGTATAGGCCCACCATAAGGATCCTCTGCGGCTTCGCGGGGATTTCCTTCGGTTTGCCGATGATCTTGACCATCTCTTCGTAGATGATCCTTATGACATGTTCACGGGAGCTCATGCCCGCAGGAGGCTTCTCCGTCAAGGCGCGCTCCTCTAGCTCCTTCGTCATCTGGAGCACTAGCTTGACATTGACGTCCGCCTGCAAAAGCGCCCTCTGTATGTCCTTGACCACTTCCTTGACCAGTTTCTGGTCCACGTGGGAAGCGTTGGCGATCTTCTTGATCGCCCCTCTGAGCGCCTGGCCGAGACCTTCTAGAACCATGTTAGTCGCGCCTCCGCCCTAGTGGGCAGTCCGGATAAATAGGTTGTGCAATTGCTCTCATGGCAACAAAAAAAGGGAAGGGAAGGGCTAGCCTTGTCAGAAGGGATGGGATGCACTCTAACAACTAGCCCAAAATTTCCCGGATGATATATTGGCGCTGCACTATATGAACATTTCGAAGCGCCCGTTAAATATGCTTTGTCATCCCGGCGCCCCTACGCCGAGGGTATCCAGCATCCAGCGGAAAAGGCGACGTTTTCCATACTGGCGCACCCCTGTGTTTCCTCTGCTACATGTGCAAATCACATGTATCCTGACTTCTGCAGGACCATGATGTCCTCGGTGCTGAGCTTCTCGCCGCTCCGGAACTTCTCGAAGATCTCGTCTGCCTCCTTCTTGGCCGACGTGTCGTCCTTCTCCTTCCGGGCCTTTCGACCCCTGTCTCTGATGCCCGCGATGATCTTGTCGAAGTCGTGGACCTGCCTTATGTGCTCTATGTGCTCCCTGTGCTCCTCGTCCGCGGCGAGCTTGCTCTCTATGAACCTCTCCTGGGCGGCATCCGCTTCCTTCCTCAGCTTGTCGGCCTCCTCGTAGAGCTTGAGCATGGCGTCATGCTCCACCTGGGCCTTCTCTGCCAGCTCGGAGACCTTCTTGTGGAAGTTCTCGGCGTTGTCCTTCGCCTCCCTGGCGTCCTTCTCGGCGGTCTTCACCTCCGAGAACTGCTCTATCTCCATCTCCATCTCCTTTATCTTGGCATCGAGCTGAGACATCTCCTTCATGAGTGCCTTCTCTTTATCTGCAGTCAGAACGGATGTCATGTGCTTCTTCTCGAGGGCCCTGAGCTCGGCCTTGAACTTCCTTATGGATAGGCCGCTCTTGGGCATCTTCTCCCGCCTGAGCGCCATGGCACTGTCGCTGAGGTCGTTGAACTTCCTGTTCCACTCGTCCCTGAGGGCCTTGGCCTCCCTGACCTCGGAATTGAGCTTGTCCCTGCTCTCGCGCTTGGCGTTTGCCTCTTCAATCAGGCCTCTGACCTTGGAATTGAGTACGTCCCGATTCTCGGCCCATTCCTTGGTCTTGTCGTTCAGCTCGTCCCTGAGCCGCTTGTGCCTCTCAGCGTCGGCATTGTGCCGTGCGCGCTTCTCTTCGAGGTCCCCAATCAGCTCAGTCATACAACATCAACGCCTTCAGAACACATGAAGTCTGGACGCGATGAGGACAATACTAGGTCGTGTTTATATTCCTTTCGATGCTGGCGCTGTGTGTGACAGATGCGCTCGCAACGGCACAGGCGTCCGCGCTCGGGCGCAACTGTTTATCACTGAAACCCATTATCTGATTTGATAATCTCATCATCCCTCTTAAATGCGTCAGAAGGCATGAACACAGATTGTCGGTGTGATTGGTGAACGAGAGAGATGCGCAGCTAGTACACACAATCAGTGCAGCCATCGAATGCGACGGTGGATCGTCGACGTTCCTAGTCCACGCGAGGTACACCAATCTCGTCCGAGTGAACCTTGTACTTCTGAAGGCTCTGCTTGAGGTCAAGAAGCTGAAAGGAGTCATGATCACCATAGACAGACCACACCAGTACGTTTCCCACTTGATGCAGCTCCACGGCGTGGACCAGACGAACCTGCTTTTCGTGGACACGATATCCAGCCATTCATCGGACACGAAGGGTGGCGCCGTGGCCCCGGAGTTCGAGAGAGGTCCTTTCCAGATCGAGATGCTTCCTGACTATCTGTCCGGCAGCGGGAACGGAGGTCCAAAGCCCGCATTGGACATGGGCCAGGTGGAGTTCGTCATCATCGACAATGTGTCCACGCTTCTTACTTACAACACGATGGAGAGCGTCAAGAAGTTCTTCTGGAAGTACCGCGACACCATTTGCAAGACGAGCCCGAAGGGTATCCAGACCATACTGGCAATGGACAGGGACTTGCATCCCGATCTGTTCATGTTCATAGCGGCACTCTCGAAGAAGGCCATTGACGTTAACCCCGACTTATCCATAAAGAGTGTGAGCGTTGCCGGGATGGCACTCCCGGGACTCCAGCAGACCATCCCCGAAGCGAGCGCAAACCAGGGGATCCCCAGAAACAAGGAAGTGATGTGAGAATGGCACGACAAGCGTTTCCCAGGATTGCGAGCGGAATTCCAGGTCTCGACGAGATGATTGAGGGAGGGTTCCCATTTCCGTCGGTCGTACTTGTTGCCGGGAGCGCAGGCGCTGGTAAGACCACGTTCGCACAGAAGTTCCTGTTCTCGGGGGCCGACAAGGGAGAGCAGGGGCTCTTCTTCAGCACTCTCAGCGAGCCCGCCCAGTGGATGCTGCGATACGCTGCCCAGTTCGACTTCGTGAAGCCTGAGTACTACGGCAAGGAGGTCATATACTGCGACCTCGGGAACCTCCTCAGGAAATGCACGGCCGAGGAGCTCCTGGACTTCATCGACCAGAAGGTGGCCGAAGTCATGCCACAGAGGATCGTCATCGACCCGATCACCGTGGTTGGGAACATGATGAAGGACGAATACAGGGTCTTCGCGTTCGACCTCACCACAAGGCTGAAGAATTGGCAGGCGACCACCTTGCTTACGGGCGAGGTCCGCCCGGGGGAGATGTATCCGGCCGAGATGTCTTACGCAGTCGACGGGGTCATACTCCTGATGCTCTCGGACGAGGGGGATGCCCGAAGGAAGTACATCGAGGTCCTGAAGATGAGGGGCACGAACCATTTGACCGGCAAGCAGTCGGTTGACATCACCAGCAAGGATGGAGTGATAGTCCTGAAGGCCCGCTTCTAGGGTTCGCAGAGGCCGATGCCCGTGCTGGCCAGCGGTTTCTAGGTTATCATGGCTGATTACTGGGGCGATAGCGGTATAAGTAGTCAGGAGCAATAGGAATCCGAGAGTATGACACGCTAGTCGTACTCAGAAGGATCAAACCGATGGCTGACCCGGGCGAAAAGAAGATCAAGGACGACCCCAAGAAGGGGCTCTCATTCCGGAGACTATTCATGCAGAAGCCGGAAGAGAGAGAATTCGTCACTGTGAGAGAGGAGAAGAAGCATACTCTCCGGGTCATCAAACCGAGGCCGAGGTCGGTCAAGCACGCCTCGGAGAACATGAGCGGCCCGGCCATAACCGAGAAGGACCTAGAAATCACCGGGCAAGTCATGGAGAACATATCCCACGACGCGCAAGAGACCCCCAGTGCCGAGCCCGGGGGATTCCGGTGCCTCCAGTGCAACACCCCGTTGCCTCAGGGGACAGAGAGATGCCCCAGGTGCAATTCGATGTATGTCGAGATATCCGACGAGGAGCTCAAGGAGCTCGAATCGGCGGAGATGGACATGGACGTCGTGACGGAGGAAGACGCGGTCCTCGAGCAGGAGGGCACCCCGTGCATCCATTTCGATGCTGAGTCGGGTACGGTCAGCTATCTCGAGAACGACGACAGGGACCCAGATTTCATGCTCGAGTGCAGCCACTGTGGGACCGAGATACAGTTCGATACCGACAAGTGCCCCATATGCGGCACCAGGCTCGAGGCCACGGACACCGGCATCGTCAGCCTATTCACAGACATGAAGTTCGACGAGGCGAAGGACGACGAGATGGACTGCCCGCTCTGCGGAGAGCACGTGAAACTGGCGAAGGGCAAGTGCCCAGCCTGCAGCGAGCTCGTCCAGGGCTGGGACGCGAAGGATCCGTCCGCGAAGGTCGACCCAGTGATCCACAACGACAACGTCGTCTTCCTGCACCTCGACGTGGAGACAGGGGAATTGAACTACCTCCAGCGCCTGGCCAGGAAGCTGGGGTTCGAGCAGATCACAGTGAAGCTCGAGTCCATGAGCAAGCCCGATTTCGAACAGGACTGGAAGAGTCTATCGAGGATTTGAGGTGAAGTCAGATGGATGCGTTCGATATGTTCCGCCTTTTGCTCGACGAATACTCCTCTCAGATAATCGAGCTCACGCAGCCGAGGGCCTTGAACGCGGTCGACCTTAGCGGCATGCTCGGGATCCCGATCGCCGCTTGCTACAGGCGGATAAGGGCGCTCAGGGACGCAGGCATCCTCAAAGAGGAGGGCAGGGCGGTCTCGATCGGCGGGAAGCTGGTCGCAACCTACAGATCCTCCGTGGACGCGGCTGAGGTAATGCTCAAGGATGGGCGGCTGAAGGTTCTGATAAGTACGAACGGACAGAGGACATCCAACGAAGTTGTCCTGTCTGATGAGCCCCCGTCGATGCTGCACTGGTCGAACAG
This sequence comes from uncultured Thermoplasmata archaeon, assembly GCA_964612225.1. Taxonomy (GTDB): domain Archaea; phylum Thermoplasmatota; class Thermoplasmata; order UBA10834; family UBA10834; genus COMBO-56-21. Next base: position 6,854 of record CAZTFD010000071.1, read on the forward strand.
GGCCGATCCCAAGGCTTGAAGAATGGGTCGTCGTCTCATACGCCGGCTTTCTCGAGGTTATCGGCGCGTTTCGCGTACCGCCTCGCCTCGCCCTCGAACAGCTTGTTCTGCTCAAGGAACTTGGCTGCCCGGGTACGGAACTTGGCTGCCTTCGCACCCTGCGCGGCGGCCTTGGATTCCATCTTCCTCGCCAGCTCTTCTTGCTTGGCCACCTTGCGCTCCGTGTTGGCGATCCTCGTCCTGAGAGATTCGGGGCTGAGGTCGGACTTCCCTTGGGCCGCCCCGCCAAGCTCTGACTCATATTCCTTGGCACGGTCCTTTAAGTCTCTGGCCTTCTCCTTCTTCTCAGCGGACTTCTCTCTGTAGGCAACCGCCCTGGCGGAGCACTTCTGGGCCTTAGCTTCGTTTGCTTTGTATTTGTGATAGAACTTGGCTGCTTTGTGCCCGAATGCGTGTGCCTTCTTCCTGAGGACGGCCACGTCCTGATACGCCTCACGCTCCGCCCTGCTTGTCCTGGCGGACTTGATCTGTTCCTCGTTCTCCTCCTCAGTGGTCTCGTGCGGTGGTACGGCGGCGGGCTTGGCCGGAGCCTGGGCAGGCTTGGGTTCCACGGTTGCCTGGGAAGTCTTCGTAGACACCTGCGGTGTCGTCTTCTGGAACTCAGTTCTCGATAGGAACGAATCGATGTCCTCGTCCGTCCTCTTCTGGAATTCCTTCTTCTTGGCGGCGTCCTCCTGAGCACCCATGATTCCTCACCTACGCCGCAAGATTTGTGTCTGTGATGATAAGGCTTTGGTT
>CAZTFD010000072.1:0-7570 GCA_964612225.1 uncultured Thermoplasmata archaeon
CAAAACATCAGCGATGTTCGGCTTGTCGTATCACTCGGCACAACTAGTGCTGGGACAACCACTATTCTTGACACTATTAATAGTCTTGCCCGCAACTTGTCCCAACTTGTCGACGCGATGCCGCCTGATGTCTATCCAGCGCCAATCCTAACGCCCATACTGACTGGTCTGGAACTAGCAAAGGATATATATGCACCTTTACGTACGCCGTAACCTGTTTGAGGAGCACAGAGCCGTTGAGACCCGCAAGGATTCTCCGCATGGAGGTCTGCTCCCTGCCGGGGCAGTGGGTTCATGGTGCTCTCGCTCGATATCCGGAAGGGACTCTGAGGGACCCGAGTTCCTGAGGGGGGATGCACATGGTTGACGCAGGTGTAGGCCGGCCTATTTATGCGAATTCGGCCACCTCTCCACCTCCGCCAACCGAGTTCCACGCCAAGGAGGAGCCTCTGCGCGGGGGGCTCGCGGCCGATATCGCGAAGATTGGAATCAAGGACCTTCGGATAGTGTCCTCTCCAGGCGAGAAGATGCTCTATTCTAGGGACCAGTCGGAGATACCGCGTTTCCTCAAGGAGATCATGTTCGCCACGGTACCCGAGGTGGTGGTGCAGCCTATGACGACTGAGGCCGTGGCGACCATCGTGAAGTTTGCATCATCGCGAGGCAAGACGATCATTCCACGCGGATCTGGTTCGTCTCCATTTGGCGGTTCTGTTCCCGTCAAGGGGGGTATCGTTCTAGACCTGTCCAACATGAATAGGGTGCTTGGCATCGACGCAGGTGCGAAGACCGCCAAGGTGCAGGCAGGCGTGAGATGGGCGGACCTCGACAACGAACTGGAGAGACTGGGACTCAGCCTGATCACGGCTCCCTCGAGCAAGTTCTCGACGGTCGCGGGCTGGATCGCCACGGGTGGCATGGGGCTGAACAGCTACTCCAAGGGACACATCAGCGGGAGCGTAGCATCGCTCGAGATCGTGACTCCAGATGGGAAGATCAGAAACATCGCGAGCAGTGAACCGATGTTCAAGGGCATCTTCGGGAGCGAGGGCCAGCTTGGTGTGATAACCGCGGTCACGCTGTCGGTGAGGCCCAAGCCAAGCATTTCCAAACCGCACATGCTCTGTTTCCCGGACAGCAGGACCGCGTTCGGCTTCGCGAAGACACTCTTCGAGAGCTCCGTCCATCCGACGCATGTCGTCTACGAGAATCCACTGAAGTTCTCGCTCATCAATCAAATGCTCGGCAAGGACTACTTCAGTCCGGGCGACGCGATCATCGTGAACATAGAGGACGAGACTGCGGAGAGAGAGTTTCAATCACTGGTAAAGGGCGCCGGACTCAAGGAGGAGAAGGAATTCCTCGCGCGGTACATGTGGAACGAACGTTACTTCCCGATGAAGATACGCAAGTTCGGCCCGGGGCTCCTGGGATCAGAGGTCGTTGTTCCATTAGGGAAGCTTCCCGATGCTATTGCTAGGGCAGTCGATGTCTGTTCCGAGCTTGGACTTGAACCGCTTTTCGAAGTCCATTTCCTAAAGGACGGTCGTGGCCTCCTGCTTTGTTACTACGTGACAGATCAGGGAAACACGATCGGCTACACGCTAGATGCGATGAAATCGATGATGATCACTTGCGCTCTCATCGACCTCGGCGCGAAGCCCTATTCCATTGGAGTCTGGAACCATGCGTTCTCGGACGCTGAGGACAGAGCCCAGGTGGAGCAGCTTCGGAAGGCCAAGGCGGCTCTCGACCCGAAGGGCGTGATGAATGCCGGGAAGTACTTCTCACTGTCGGGGAGGTTTGGAGGCGCTGCTGGCATTATCTTCAGTCCAAGGCTGATGAGGCCTGCGCTCAAGACGATGCTCGTGTTCTCGCCATTGACATCTCGCCTAATGCGCACGGCTTACAATTTCGCTAACAAGCGGCTGGTGCCGAAAGCTCGATCAGAGCTTCAGAGGATTGCCGATGAGTGTGCTATGTGCGGTGCGTGCGTTACAGTATGCCCGGCGTATCTGGTACTGAAGGATGAGCGCGTCACCGCGAGGGGGAAGCTTTTGACCGTGAAGGCCATGGCGCGCGGCAAGACGATCTCCAAGGAACACTCTGATCGTGTATTCCTCTGCATGAGATGCAAGGCGTGCGAGCAGGTGTGCCAATCCAAGTTGGAGCTGCTCACCGCCTATGATGCCCTTGAGAAAGAACTGGAGCAGATGCATGGGAAGGATGTCAAGGAGATCGAGACCTTCACTAGGTACGCGGAGAGCACTCCAGAATACGACGCGCTCGTCCAGCGCGGCCTCGTGCTCGGCGCCCCGAAGCATTCCATGGGAGGTGGCCAGCAGGATGTTTGAGCGATATCACATCCCGATCAAGACAGTGCAGGGCAGGGCTACCGCGGTGCCGAAGTTCGTGATAGTGCGAGCTGACAATTGCATGAACTGTGGCAAGTGCGAGAAGGCTTGCATATACGGTGTGCACAAGAGGAGCGAGCAGGATACGCGGAAGATGGCGGACCCTATCAACCAGCTTTGCAAGAACTGCTTCAGGTGCATCCAGGATTGCCCGCAGAGGGCGCTGGCAATGATGCCAGGACCTGAGTACAGGGCGCTCGGCCGCGGCATTTGGACTCCTCTTAGGATTTCAACGATATGGGGCGAGGCCGAGACCGGGAAGATACCGGTGCTGGGCGCCGGATACCGCGGGATGTTCACCGGCCCGGGCTATGACGGCATGTGGACGGACATGTCAGAGATAGTGAGGCCCACGAGGGACGGCATCCACGGAAGGGAATTCATTTCCACCAGCGTCGACATCGGCAGGAAGCCGGCTTGGCTGGAGTTCGGAAAGGACGGGGGCGTTCAGACCAAGATGCCTCCGATCCTGGAGCTGCCGGTACCTGTCGTCATGGATGTCACGCGGCTAAGGTCCACTAGCGAAGGTATGCTTAGAGGGTTCGCGAGGGCGGCGGGTCATCTCGACACCCTCCTGATCGCAACCCCAGGATCCCTGCCCATCGATGCATCGGCTGAGATCAACAGCCACTTCGTGCCTGTCTTCCCAGAAGGTGTGGATATCGGGTCCATCGATATGCCCAACGGCGTCCGCATGATCGAGCTGAACCTGGGACGCACTTGGAAGGAAGACCTCAAACAGCTGAGGTCAAGGTTCCCCGAAACCATTCTCTGTTTCAGGATCAACGCCGGAAAGGACACGGAGAGCACTGTCCTCGAACTCGTCAAGTCGAAGGTGGACGTCGCGCACATCCTCTATGACGAAGAAAGCACAGAGCAGGGCGCGGCCGACGGCCGCCACGCGAAGGAGGGTCTGAGAGCGGTCCACAAGGCGATGGTGTCCAAAGCGGTGCGTGACCAGATCACCCTGATCGCGGGCGGAGGCATCGCCGCGGCTGAGCACGTTCCGAAGAGCATCATCTGCGGAGCCGATGTCGTCGCTCTTGAGAAATCTCTGGTCATAGCCCTCGAGTGCAGGGACTGCGTGACTTGCTCCAGTGGCTCTTGTCCGATCAATCTCCATGACGCCCCTGCTGATTGGGTCGAAGGGCGCGTGTCCAACATGGTCGGTGCATGGAGGGACCAGCTCCTGGAAGTCCTGGGCGCGATGGGTCTCAGAGAGGTTCGCCGGCTACGAGGCGAACTTGGAAGGGCGATATTCTACGATGACGTCGAAAGAGAAGCGTTCTCAGACGTGCCGGGAGGTTCGAGCAATGGCTGAGAAAGAAAAAGCCTGTGCCGTCGACCTGCCGGAAGCAGCCCTCGTGCCCTCCGAGCAGCTCAAGTTCATCAACAGATTCAAGGTCACAAGAGCAGACGCATGCATCTCGTGCGGAATGTGTGCCAGCCTGTGCCCGTACGGAGTCCACAAACGGATCGAGGGGCACGCCAAGATCCTCCCTCCAGATGACAGGAAATGCATAGGCCCGTCCTGCGAAGTGAACTACTTCTTCTGCGTGGCCAACTGTCCTACGGGCTCCCTCTCCGTGAGCCCCAGCGAGACGTTCGTGAGCATGGGGGACCCTCGCTGGACCTCGGAGATGATCCTCGCCACCTGGGCGCAATCGGAGACCGGCAGACCGATCCCACTCGATCACCCTGGCAACATTGGCGCGTCCGGTGGTGGGTTCGACAGGCTGTACTTCAAGTTGCCAGAGCCGAAGAGCAAGTTCGACCCTGCCGAGATATGCACTGCAATCGACCTGAACAGGCGCAGCTCCGGTGCCAAGATCAGGATCCCCATCCCGATGTACGGAGGCGGGATGTCCTTCGGTTCCGTGAGTATCTATACGATGCTTGCGCGTGCAAAGGCGGCGAAGAAGTGGAAGACATTCACGTGCACTGGGGAGGGCGGATATCCGGAAGCCCTCGTGCCTTACAAGGACTATGTCATCACACAGATCGCGACTGGTCTGTTCGGCGTTCGCGAAGAGACAATCCAGAGGACGAGGATAGTTGAGTTCAAGTACGCCCAGGGAGCGAAGCCAGGCCTGGGAGGACACCTGCTTCACGACAAGAACACACCCGAGGTCGCGAGGATGAGGGAGGCGGTGCCGTACACCAGCTTGTTCTCTCCGTTCCCGTTCCACAGCGTCTACTCTGTCGAGGACCACAAGAAGCATCTCGACTGGGCTAACGCGATCAATCCAACTGCCCTCTTGTCTGTCAAGGTGTCGACGCCGAATGATGTGGAGATGGTCTCAGTCGGGAGCTACTATGCGGGAGCTCATATCGTCCACCTGGATGGCGGCTACGGCGGGACAGGCGCTGCCCCCGAGATCGCAAAGAAGAACATCGCGATGCCGATCGAATATGCCATCCCGAAGGTGCACAAGTTCCTCCAGAACGAGGGAATCAGGGACCAGATCACGCTCCTTGCCAGCGGTGGGCTCAGGACCGCGATGGATGTCGCCAAGTCCATCGCCCTCGGGGCCGATGGCGCTGTCATAGGCACAGCCGATCTTGTTGCTCTCGGATGCGTGAGGTGCGGCAATTGCGAGAGCGGTAGAGGGTGTCCAAGAGGCATCGCGACCACGGATCCGATCTTGGACAAGCTCACCGACGCGGATTGGGGGGCCGAGAGGATATCCAACCTCTACAATTCATGGAGGCTCCAGTGGTGCGACCTTCTTTCGAGGTTTGACATGAAAGACATCTCAGAGCTGAGAGGTCGCACGGACCTTCTCAGGCATGCGGACAAGCCGATGAAGGAGGTGGGCAAGTGAGCCGCGACACGATGTCACTGCTCTCATCCAGATCGTGGATGATAGACTCAAAGCCCGAAGGTTCTTCAAGGTCTCAGGAGGCTGAAGGCGGCTGCGGAGTAGTTGGGATAGCGAGCTCCGTGCCTCTTCCCGGAAAGCACATTCTCGGACCCCTCGTGCAGATGCACAACAGAGGGAATGGCAAGGGCGGAGGAATCGCGGCCGTCGGTCTCTCCCCAGACCAGATGGGCGTCTCCAAGAAGATTCTGGAGGAGGACTATCTCATACAGGTAGCGTATCTGAAGCCCAAGGTACGGGATTCGCTCGAGGACGAGTTCATCAAACCGAACTACAAGGTAGAGAAGAAGTACAAGGTCGAACCGTCCACGGACAAGAAAGTCATCGCATCACTCGAAATTACGCCTCCTGAAGTCTGGAGATACTTCTGCAGAGCCAAGAAGGAGGCGCTCGACGAGTTCGTCAAGAAGAACAAGCTTGAGAAGCTCGACCCACGAAAGGCCGAGGACGAGTTTGTCTACCAGACCAGCTTCAAGGTCAACCGCAAGTACTACGCGACGTCGGACATGTCCGCATTCGTCATGTCGCACGGCAGGAACATGATCGTGATGAAGGTCGTGGGATACGCAGAGGACGTAATCAAGTACTACAAGCTCGAGGACCTCAATGCGTATGTCTGGATCGGACACCAGAGGTATCCGACCAAGGGGAGGGTGTGGCACCCCGGTGGGGCGCACCCCTTCGTCGGCCTCGATGAGGCGCTCGTTCACAACGGCGATTTCGCGAACTACCATTCGGTCTCCGAGTATCTCGCGCAGAGGAACATCGTTCCCCTCTTCCTCACGGACACGGAGGTCTCGGTGCTGCTATTCGACGTCCTCAACAGGACCTACGGATACCCGCTCGAATACATCATCGAGGCTCTCGCGCCAACAACGGAGCGCGACTTCACGCTGCTTCCTGAGGAGAAGCAGAAAATATACAGGGCTATCCAGGCGACTCACATTCACGGTTCTCCCGACGGTCCGTGGTTCTTCATCATCGGCAGGAACTGCTTCTACGACAACAAGTTCCAGCTGATGGGTATCACGGACACATCCATGCTGAGGCCCCAGGTGTTCGCGCTCGTCGATGGCGATGTCCAGCTCGGGCTGATCGCTTCCGAGAAACAGGCGATCGATTCCGCCCTCGAGAGCATCTCGGCAGAGCTGCCATCGGTCCCAGGCTACGCGGACATGTACTGGAACGCCCGGGGCGGCAGTCACACGGACGGAGGCGCGTTCATATTCAGCCTATTCCCAGAGAAGAATGCCCCCAGCGGGATGAGGCTAATCTGCACGAACAAGTTCGGAACTCCAGTCATGACCCCGCAATCGGACTGGGACAAGAAGGAGGACCTTGCACTCTCGGAGGCTTTACCAGGCAGGCCGAAGGCGAGCGACATAGCCACCGAACTCCTTGCCAAGAAGAGCCCGAGGGCGGCGTTCAGACTCTTCGTGAATAGCTTGGCTGGGCTCTCCGGGGTCGAGCTGAACCAGGTAATGTCGTACATGGCGCAGCAGGCCTCGAGGAGCGACTCCGCGATGGACGAATGCCTCGAGCTTCTTACTCTTGTCGTCGACGGCAGATACCCTTCCGGCAAGTTCAGGCGCAGCAGGATCAACAAGAAAGCGAACGATGCTATCGAGAAGATGCTCAGGACCGCCAAGAGGATCGAGAAGAGCGATCGCTCGTTGTTCTCGCTCGTGGATCTGAAGAACAGGGACAAGCTGAAGCCGCCTGAGTCACCCTACGAGCGTCTGGTGATCGACTGCGAGGGTTTCCCGATGGAGGGCGAGAAGGGAGTCTCGTTCCTGATCAAGGCGGCGAAGGAGCTCGGCTGGAACAAAGTCGTCATCATCGGAGCGCATGGGCAGAGATTCATCGGCACAGGCCTCGGCCCGAGGTCCAGAGGCCTTAGGATCGACGTCTATGGAGATCCAGGCGACTATCTCGGGTCCGGACTCGACGGGGCAGAGGTCATAGTTCACGCGAACGGACAGGACCAGCTCGGCCAGATACTCAGCGATGGCAAGCTCGTCGTGTACGGAGATGTCGGTCAGACGTTCCTGTACGGCGCTAAAGGCGGCGAGTCCTATGTTCTCGGGAACGCTGCGGGCAGGCCGCTCATCAACGCAGTGGGCAAACCCAAGGTGGTCATTAACGGTACTTGCCTGGACTATCTCGCGGAATCGTTCATGGCCGGGAACGCGTTGTTCGGCGGCGGATTCGTGGTCCTCAACGGAATGTCATTCGATGCGAAGGGAAACCCGGTCAACCTGCCAGCTCGAGATG
>CAZTFD010000073.1:0-7563 GCA_964612225.1 uncultured Thermoplasmata archaeon
GACCCGGGAATGTCACCTGAAGTTTCAGGGATGTCGGATGTCTTTGGTGCTATTTTAAAAAATTTCGTTGGCGTCGAAAAAATAATACTCTCCGGACCGGGTGCTTCAAAATTAGCCACATGTTCCACCATGTTTGACTGTGGTGTATACAGGTCACTACCCCAGTTCATAAAAATAGGGCCCTGATAGTGTTCCCGAAGATCGGATCTGTGCACATCGATAGACCGGAGAAGTACGGCGGTCCGATTGATTTCACCAGCTTCTCCGAGCTCCAGCAAGCCTATGTTTCCGGCAAACTGCATCCTCAGGACCTGAAGAAGGGCGTATCCGATTCCATGTCCACACTGCTTCTGCCAGTTCGGGAGTACTTCGAGAAGCATCCGCAGAACCTGGAGAAGGTCAAGACTCTCTCAGTCACTAGATGAGTCAATCTTCTTCAATATCTTCATCGCATTCTCAGCTGAGATGTTCAGGATGGCCTCAACGTCCCCTACGCCCGTAAGTCCTGCCGCCCCGGGATGGCCGCCCCCTCCGTTCGTGGTCTCGGACCCGACGCCTCCCAGGAGCTTGCCGAGATGGATGCCTTTTCTCACGACGGCTTGTGTGGCCCTCGCGCTTATCCTGAAGTGCTCTCCCCTCTGCGAGCCAACGAAGACTATGTCCGCTCCCAATGACAGCAGCGACTTGCAGACAGATGCTTCGAATGCGCTGCCCTGGGAAATGGCGACTATGTAATTGCCAACCTTCCAATACTTCAGCCTCTGAGCGCCTTTGAGCTGCGATACCCTCTCCGAAATGTCTGTTTCAACGTCCACAAGTCCCATCGCCTCGTCCATGGCAATCTGGTTGTTGGCCATGAGGTCCGAGAAGGTCGTCAGGGTGGCGGGTTTCGCGAACTTGAAGTACCCCGTGTCCGTGAGGATCCCGAACATGAGCGCCAAAGCAGCCTCACGGCTTGGCGCTTTCTTCGCGGCCTTCAGCAGCTCGTAGACAATCTCCGAGCATGAACTCTTGGAATCGTCGCAGTAGTACAGCCTCGCCTTCTCCCACTTTTCGTTCCTAGCGTGATGGTCGACAACGATTGCTCTCGAAATGTCGATATCGATCCCGAGCTGCTCGGGGCCGGACGTGTCGAGCACGAGGAGTCGGTCCATCGGAAGATTCGCGATGTCCTCAGATGCATCGATGTTGAGCGTCTTCGCCAAGACCTTCGAGACCCTGTCCAGACCACCGGGGAGGCCGATAGAGACCCTTGGAAACGATTGCTGCACCGCGAATGCGCTAGCGACGGCGTCGGGGTCCGCGTTCCCGTGAAGGAGCACGAGCGTCCCGCCCTCTTTCGATAGCTCTTCGGCGATGCTGGAAAGCACGAGACAATGTCAGGATGAATGATGTATAAAATAGATACGTAGCTCCCGCGGACGGTGATGCCCCGGGAGAAGACTGATGGTTTGCGCCCTAGCTCTCGTCGACCTCGGGGGCCGGCTTGGCTGGGGCTGGTACCTGGAGCGCCTGGGTTATCTGGTCCTGGAGGCTCTTGTGCCTTTCTCTGAGGTGCTTGTCCTGCCTGTCGATCGTCTTCACGCGCACCTCGGCAGTCTCCTTCTGCTCCTTGAGCTCAGTCACCAGCGTGAGCCTGTCCTTCACCTGGATCAAGAGCGATCCCACGTTCTTGAAGACCGCTGAATCGTCCGTGACCTTCTCAAGCTCCTGTATCGTCCTGTCTAGCTCACGAGCCTGTGCCTCCAGCTGTATCTTCTGCGTGGTGACCATCTGTATCTGCTGGGTCAACTGCTGGAACTGCGCGATCTGGTTCTGGACCTTCGGTGGTATGTTGTCCATCATCTGCTTCCTGCCTCCTTCGCCGTCTCCTCTGCTACATTAGTCCATCTGATATATGAGTTCAGGGCCGCCCTCAGGGAGTTCTGGTCGTCCGCCTCTATGCGGATCAAGACCTCGCCTTCCCGTCTCTCGACAGAGACCTTGGTGCGCGGGATCCTATCCGCCAGCTCGGGGGAGAGCGCTCCAGCGATCACATCGGGCTTCCCGGTCCTCACGGTAAGCTCGGCCCTGCTGGTCAATGTCATCTACCTTTGATAGATTTCCTCACGTTGGGCCGCTCTTTGTAGAAGACCTTCGAGCCGCACTTCTCGCACTGTAGTCCGACCGTGTTCACGTTCGTCCTCACGGGCTCCTTGCATCTCGAGCACTTGTACATCGGCACCTACTCCTTCTTCTTCCGCTTCTTGGGCTGCCCGGCCATCTCTTCAAGCTCCTCCAGACCGGCGATCTCCTCCGGTGAAGCAGCCTCCTCCTCTATGCCCTCGGCCTTAGCGAGGACCTCCTCGACGTCGCGCCTCACGGCCACAGGCGGTGTCGGCATGTAGGAGCCACTGGCCATCTTGGCGCCGCAGTGCCTGCAGACCCAGATCCCGCTTGCGGTCCTTCCGAGTGCCACTGCTCTGCAATACCGGCACTCGTGCCTGCCCTTGCTGACCGCTTCGACGTCCGCTATCCGCTTCCTCACGGTGACGCCGTATCTCGGGCCGAACCTGCCGGACGAGCCGACCTTCTTAGTTCTCTTCGACATGATATCCCGTCCCCTAGAACTTGGAGCGTATCTCCGCCCCGATTCTCCTTGACATGTCAACGACTTTGGACACTTCCTCCATCGTGAACGCTCCCGCCAGCCCCTTCTGCATCGCGCACAGGTTCCCCGTCTCGATCGTTGCGACGGTGAGCCTGGCATCCGCCACCCTCTCCTCATCGTGGGTCGGATCGATCAGTATTTTGCCGTCTATCTTTACCGCCGTGATGGAGATCGGTTGGTGCAGCACGGGCAACGGGTAATCCTCTCCCTTGCCGGCGCGCTTCGCGGGGACGATTGCGGTCTTGAGAGCCGCATTGGCCGCGATGTTCGCAGCATCGAACAGGTTTCCGTCGTAGTCCAGGACATGCACGTCCACGAACATGATCCAGACCTCCTTGCCGGGCTCGATGCACAGCTTGGTCATGTCGACCGCATGTCCTTCTCTGATCCCTCTGTCGATGACCCTCGCGACCTCGATAGATTCTTGGTCCGGTGGTCCGCTCTCGAAGGTGTCGCTTGCCATCGGGATGAGTTCGGCGTTGGTGGTCAGTACCCCGGTGTTAGGCGTGTCCGGGAACGGTGCGCCCAGAATGAGCTTCACGCCAACGACGACCTGCGTGTCCCCCAAACAGACCCTTGCGGAGCCCTCCGCGGAACCTATGAAATTCGTCTCTATGGTCAGTGGGCGCATCTGGTCGAGCGGTCTGCCGTCCGCCCTGGCGCCCTTTGCCAGGAGCTTTGAAATGTAATCCCTCTTCAGGTCGGCGACGACATCTTTGCCCATCTAGAACGCCTCCTTTCTAATCTCGGTCTCGGAAGGCATCGCGACCTCTGCTCCCGCTTCCTTCGCCGTGTACCTTCTCTTGAGCGCGTCTCTCTGGAGCTCGTACACCTTCTTGCAGGCCTCGACGGCCATGTGCAGACCCTTGTCGAACTCTTCGATCGTCAGATCGCCATCCATCTGGAGTAGCACGATCTCTCCTGCTCTGGGCACGTACCCGACCGGTATGTCCGCCTGGCCGAAGTTGTCCTCCTCCTTGCCGAGGTCCAGGACCATCGTGTCAGCGACCTTGCCAGCCGCGCAGGATGCGACGAGGTCTCTCATAGGCACGCCGGCGTCTGCGAGCGCCACCGAGGCTGCCGTGAGTCCGGCGCATCTTGTCCCGGCGTTCGCCTGCAAGACCTCGATGTAGACATCGATCGAAGTCCTCGGGAAGTATTCCGTGAACACTACGTGTGTCAACGCTTCCGAAGTTATCTTCGATATCTCGTGCGACCTTCTGTCCGGCCCCGGCCTCTTCCTGTCGTCGACAGAGAAGGAAGCCATGTTGTAGTGGCACTGGACCAGCGCCCTGTCAGGGTTCTGCAGATGTCTAGGATGGCATTCTCTCGGTCCGTAGACCGCTGCCATGACCTTGTTCAGGCCCCACTCCACATACGCGGACCCGTCCGCTCGCTTCAACACTCCCGCTTCTATCCTCAGAGGCCTCATCTCGTCCGGCCTCCGGCCGTCTATCCGGCGGCCGTTCTCATCAATCAGCTTAAGATCCGTAGGTGCTCCACCCATTCAATTCACGCTCCCTTGTTGGAACTCTTTTCCAGGAGTTCCTTGACCTTCTCCGTGAGTCCGAGGTTGTGCGCCTCGTCCTCAATCATCTTGATCGCCTGGACAGCCCGGACTATGTTGTCAAGCTCCCCGTCGATCCATATCCTTCCGTTCTGCCCGACATATATTCGGCAGGCCGTCTCGTTCTTCAGCATCTGTATCATCGACCCGTTCTTCCCGATGACCCTCGGTACCTTGGACGGGGATACCTCGATGACCATGCCGCCCGTTAGCTTCCTGAGCCCGTGATCCTGCATCGACACAGAGATTCTCTTCAGTTCGTCTACTCCGACGATCTTCAGCAGGACGATGTCCCCTACCTGCATGAACTTGCGAGTCTCACCGAATTCGACTCTCCACGGAACCTCGTTCACGTGCAGGGGAGAGGGATAGGGCGAGTTGATGTCGACCAGCCAGTTCGAAGCCCCGACGTCGACTATCTTGCCGACGACCAGATCGCCGGACACCGGCACGTACTGCCCGGCCAACGGGACGACGCTGATCGAGTCTGGCCTCACGCTCTTTATACCCAGCTGAGCGGCGAATATCTTGCCTCCCTCTGAGTAGGTCCCGGGCCCGGCCCTCTTGCTGGATATCGCGAGAAGGTCCCCGGGTACGACTATCTCTCTCGTGTTCTCTTTAGAATCACTTGTTGGCATCTGTCTCACTCGCATGTTTGCGATAAACACGCTGCCAGCGAGGCTTCAAATCACAAAGATTTACTTCGCGGCTCGCAGTGCATTTACCATTATCTCTCGTCGGAGCCGAAAACGCATTCCCTGCTTAAAGGTTTTGGTCGCACCCTTGCGCCCCCGGAGTCCTGTCAGTTGTCCCTGCCAGCAAGGAGTTTCCTACTTCAGAATCTTCGTCTCGGCCTCGCCGTGGGTCTTATTGCTGATCCTCTCGAAGAACTCGGTCTGGAGGCCTGCGGGCATCTCGATGACGCCGATCCACGAGCCGTCCTTCTGCCACTCCTCCTTCGTCATCTTGCCGAAATGCTTGAAGTCCTCGTAGCAGCGCCCGTAGTCCTCGCCCGACACCTTGACCGCAATCCGGACCTTGTCGAACTTGATCGGGATCAGGGGTCTGAGGGCGGTCATGATTGCGGGAACCTGGGCCTCGACCGACTTGAACGGATCGATATGGACCTTCGCCTCCTCCATCGCCGTCTCGATCCTCGTGGGCGGGTGAGGAGTCCCTGTCTGCGGGTTCATCGCATTCCTCGCGATGTACTCGACGATCCTCTTCCGCTTGTTCTCCTGCATTATCTTCCGCTGCTCAGTCGTGAGCTGGACCTCTCCCTTGAGGATGATCGTCTTCGCGACCTCGGTCGCATCCGTCGTCCCAAAAATCTCCTTGATCTTGTCCTCTGGAGCACGAGTGCCCTTCTTTGCGTTCTTGAAGATGGTGTCTATGACCATGTGTTCGATGAGGTCGACCTCTTTTCCGTCCTTCATCTTCTGGACGATGGCCGGATCTATCAGGATTTCGAAGCTCTCGCCGTGTGATTCGTACCTTGCGACTATCGCATCCTCAAGGTCAACCATGTTATCCGCTCAGGTCGCCATCTTCTTCACGTAGGCCTCCACTTCGGCCTCGGTGAGCCTTCTGAACCTCTCGCCCACCGTGACCACGCCTATCTCGACGGCCTTCGTGTTCAGGTTCTCCTCTGTGGCCTTCGCCAACGCCCTCAGCCCCAGCAGGATCGCCTCTTCCATGGACATCTCCTCCTTGTACTGCTCCTCGAAGACATCCATAATTGCGTTCTTGCCAGCGCCTATTGAGCCGGCCTTGTAAGCCACGAGCGCTCCGCTCGGGTCTGTCTCAAACAAGTGGCAGCCTTGGTCGTCCACGCCGGCGACGAGCAGGGCCGTTCCAAACGGCCTAACGCCGCCATACTGCGTGTAGTTCTGCTTGAAGTCGCATAGCCTCTTGACCAGGGTCTCGATGTCCATCTTCTCGGCATAGGTGACCTTGTTGACCTGGGCGAGCATCCTCGCGTAGTCCACAAGCACTCTAGCGTCCGCCACCAAACCGGAGGTTGCGCAGCCGATGTGTTCGTCTATCTGGAATATCTTCTCGATGGATCGCGACTCGATTAGCTTGCTCGCGATTCGTTTGTCCACGATGAGCGCGACGCCATCCTTGAACTTGAGTCCAACCGTCGTCGTCCCCCTCTTGACCGCCTCACGGGCGTACTCTACTTGGAACAGTCTGCCGTCGGGCGAGAAGACCGTGATCGCCCGGTCATATGCCATTTGTCCTGGTTGCATGTGTGTGACACCTCTTCTGACAATGAGATAAGTCAAGCTATTGCAGCTATGACTGGATTCAGCCTAAGGTGGTAACTCGATATAAAACTTTTTGGCGAACTAACCCGCCTCGGGATCTTAGTAGGTGTCCTCTCTGGACTCTATTCGGTCCGCGTATTTCTGCTTGAGAGTCTTGATCGTACCAGACGTCTTGAGGGTTACGACCTTGCAAGGCGTCCCTTTCACCGAATCCATCGATGTCAGGACGGTTATCGATTCGTCCTTGAGCCTATGTGGCACCTTCAATATGCCGAAGTCGCCTTCGAAGACGGTTATCCTGAAAGAGTCCTGCAACGGCGTTCCTTTGGAAGCATGCAACAGAGAACCCAGGAAATCGTTTCTAGTGAAAGGCGTCTCGCCTTCGATGCTGAAGGCGACATACCTCCACCTCTCGCCTGGGTTCTTGCGCGGCATGTAAGCTCTCAGCGGACCAGGTCAACACCATGCTTGCTCTTGGGCTCGAGGTCCCTTGGAGACATAAACGCTCCGCCTTTCACTCCAGTGAGCACTGCCATGACTCTGATCAGTCCATCCATGTTCGGGTCTACGCTGCAGCCCCAGATCATCCTAGCTGAAGGGCTGATCCTTGCGCTCACCAGCTCAGCGGCTTTCTCGGCTTCCGTGACCGTCATGTCGTTTCCGCCCGTCACTCGTACGAGGGCGCCTCTAGCTGACGACAAGTCGACGTCCCCTAGCAATGGAGACTCGAGAGCCTGTTGAACGGCCGAGTCTATCCTGTCGCCCTTAGCCGTCTTGTTGCTGGCCTCTCCCATTCCAATCATCGCGACGCCGCCATTCTTCATTATAGTCATGACGTCGTTGAAATCCAGGTTCACGAGACCAGGCTTCGTGATTATCTCCGTCAATCCCTTTATCGATTCCATCAAGACTTCGTCCGCTACGCGGAATGCCGCGTCTAGAGGAAGCCTCGGAACCAGTTCCAGTAACTTGTCATTTGGGATTACTGCGCAAGTGTCGCAGCTCGACCTCAGTCTCTCCAAGCCCCTGAGCGCGTTGTCCATCCGGACCTTGCCCTCAGCCTTGAACGGAAGTGT
>CAZTFD010000074.1:0-7558 GCA_964612225.1 uncultured Thermoplasmata archaeon
TCTATCATCGAACGTCAGAATCAAGAGGTCACGACGCTCGCCGGAGATCTTGATCCTCCATCATGTCTGCGACAGATGGAGTAGGGTTGATCACAGATAATGGCGAGTTAACGCCTCCCTCCCAACCTTCGCCGCTGTCGCAGCCTTTTTGGGTAGCCCCGCTTAAGTTCGATGCGGTATATATGCGTTTCGAACTCGCCATACGGCTGAGTCCGAGTGCTCCGCACGCGGAACTACAGCTATACTCTACTCGTGCTACGTATATGAGTGTTTCGACCTCGGTCCACAATCCGTCGCTGTCGCTGTCTCGCCCTTGTTCGAACCTTTCGAATGTCGACCTTGATGAAATCGCTTTGCAAAGGGAATCACTCATGAGCCAGCACTCTTTTGGAAAATCGACAAACCTTTAAGACCGCACTTGGCATTATGCGCAAATCAAGCGGGGATGGCCCAGCCCGGCAAGGCGCTGGATTGCTATCGCCTTTCTGCTGGAAAGGGGCAAACATCCAGTGCTCGAAAGAGCTCGGGGGTTCAAATCCCCCTCCTCGCGCTCTACACTTTCGCAAATCATTATGCCATATCAGGTTTGTTGCCTCCTCCGCAGGTGGAAGCTGTGTCGGAGGAGGCGAAGGGGGGCGAGGTGCCCGCGGGTGAGGAGGGTCCTGCAGTCGATGCATCGCTACCTCCTCTGGTTGTGCACGAAGAACCGCGGACAAGGGCATTCAAGATCGAGCGGATTCGGGAGAAGCGAAAGCTGGTGCTCTTCAAACGATTCCGCGGAAGATGGCCGACAGCCATGCGGATCGATGCACTCTCCGTCCTGTCGGCAACCCTGGGCTTCATGAGCCTCGGGATGCCTTGGATCCGGGAAGTCTCTCCCTCCCACGAGCACTACTACACGCTTTGGCACTATCTGATCTATGACCCTGATATGGGGGTCCTCGTGTTCGGGCTCGCGACAACCGGAATGCTCATGGGCTCAGTATTCGCAATGTTCTCCCGAATCGGGGGTGTTGTGCAGTTAGCCGGTCTGGTCTCATTCGTCACGATTTCCATGTCCTCCGATAGCTCATACGCATATGGATTGTGCTTCGGCGCTGTGGCGTGTGCATGCGGAGTAGCATCGATAATCGCGAGAAGGTCCTTCCCGATTCCGGATAGACTCCGAACAATCGTAAGGTCTCCCGATGGCGGTGCTGTCACAGTCAACTTACTGTCATTGGCGGGCGGTGCCCTCGGAGTCCTCAGCCTATTCCTTGTATGGTTCCACGGCGAATGGACCTATGGTTATGCTGGGAGAGTATGGACTGTAGACTACAAAGACTACACTCTGCTCCAATTCGCGGGTACTTACTTCGCGTCTCCATTGACGACCGCCGCCGCCATTTGTTTCGCCTCCGGCTCAATCCTGTCGATCTTGTCGCCGCTCGGTTTCGTCGGCCAACTTGTTGGGGTGTCGGCGTTCATGTACGCGATGAGGGACAACGCAGCCTATTTCGGAAACTTTGAGAGCTCTGGACAGTATGGTTATAGCATGAGCTCCGAGTCGACTTACGCGATAGGACTGTACCTGGGAGTGGCGTGTCTTCTGATGGTACTTGGGTCTCTCATCCTCAGATGGAGGCTGCGGCTATCTGGCGGCGCCGCATCTGCTATCGTCTCCTGGCCAGCACGACATTCCACGCCCGCACCGTCTCCTACTCCCTCGGGTGGAGTGATAGCGTGGCACGGTCTAGTCCCCGCTCTAACGCAGACAATCAAGACCATGTTCGTAGTCGTTGTTGTTCTAACGATAGCCGTCGCGGCCGCTGGTTTGGCTTATGCGCTGCCATGGTCGGATATCGAGATCAGAATAACGAACAGTGACAACAACTCCCGTGTCCACGTCTCCATCTATGTCGACGGGGAGGTGAAGGACGTGGACTTCATCTCATCCTTCACTTACTATGTGAAATCTTTCGATGTCCGTGCAGGCACAGTCAAGATCGCCTTCGACTATGGATTCCCCGACGATTCGCATGGGACTGACATTGACGGAACCATAGATTGGAGCACCTACGTGAAGATCAAGCCGCTCAGATTGTCGGTCGTGACGGTCAGCCTTGGAACGGACTACACGCTTGCACCTGTCGTCACATTGGAGGCTTCAGACTACGACAACGGATGGAAGTTGTCTGAGACCTCTGTCAATGACAATGTCACGAATTTCCCGAACATCTATTGGGGCGGGATTCGGCTCGTCTTGCATGACGGGATCAACCACGTTGCATGGCAGCCCCTCACATCAGACCTGGACAACGGGACCCTAACCGATTATACCTTCACTCCACGGCCGTTAGGCAACGTCACCGTGACTTGCTCGATCGTGGATCTCTTGGGGAACGGTTGCCTCGACGTGGGCGATTTCGTCCTGATAACATCTGGCACAAATTACACATTCAGCAGCTCCGTTACGTACACACTCTACTTGCTCTATGAGCCGACTGAGAGCCTCGCCTCGGAAGTTGAGCTCCAGGGCAGGTACTGACGCGGAGTTGACTCATCATCCAACGATCAAAACGCGCCTAGTTCGAAATCGGTTGTCGTCTGTCGAATGCGATTTGCGCAAGTCAGCTATTCTTATATAGTGTAAAGTTGTTCGCGCTCTCCAGCGGGTATGTCTGGATGGCTCAAAGGGCCGAGCCAGCAACATACTCGAACAACTTTCGGAGAGGGGGAGAACGACTTGGTATCCGACCGAGACGATTCAGAGAAACGGGCGTCCCTTATGAGGAACGTTCGAATAATCTCGCAGCGAATTGACTGCACTAAGATTCTTGTGTTCATGGTTCTCATTCTGTTCGCAATCCCTGCTATCGGGATGATCGGTCCCTCACTCGGTCGCTTCCACCAAGAAGATGACGACCAAACGGTCAAGACAGTGTCGAGGGCTGCCCCGATGTTCTATGAAGACCCCCCGGACCCGACCAGGGGCAATTGGAACTCGTCAATAAACATCACCGCATGGATCATCGATGACGATAACGATATCATGACCGTCACCTGGGACTGGGGCGACGGTTCTCCCCTAGAGGTCAGCTATACCGGCGATACCACCGAATATGGCGGTTACTGGCTGTTACAGAATGAGCACATATACAATCCCTATGTGCCAGGCCGAGGAGACGACATGGGCGAGGACAATGTGACGTTCTTCTTGAACATCACGCTTGATGACGGCAATGGGAACAACGTGTCCGACATGACCACGGTGGAGATCGTCCTGCCTCCGAACGGCGGTCCCTCGGCGGCATCAATCACTCTTCCAGTCGGTCCGGTGGATCCTTTCACCGAGCTGACTTTGAACAGCAGCTCGGCTGATAGGGAGGGGGACGAGCTTACCTGGACATATGTGTTCAACAACTCAGTATCCGACTACATGACGATTGTCAATCACACGCCGCGAAGCGCTGCCAACCAGACCGTCTGGAGCAACATCACGTTGCCAGCATTCATGGTTGAGGGTTCTTACAACTTCACTGTTTATGTCAGCGATGCGCTCCCACCGTATCAGGTATTCCCACACAACACATCGCAGAAGTACGGCCCAATACAAGTCGCCCTCAACCAGATACCTGGAGTGGTGACCGTCATCACGGTTAATCCAGGGGATCCGATAATAGATGCGACCGTAGGATACATCGAAGTCGAATTCAAGATAGACGCTTCTGACCCGGACAAGGATCCGATTAGCATAACGTGGGATTTCGGCGACGGCACTGAGAACGCGACGAACCACTCGGACGGCGGGTCCACCGCCATGGCGACTTACGTGCAGGTGCGCAACTACACCAATGGAGGATCATTCATCATCACCGTCACTGTCACAGACGGACGGCCGGGTCACGAGGTTGTCGTATACCATTTGCTCAACGTCTCCTCAACGAACAGGCCACCCAGCAAAGTCAGGTTCAACTTCACGTACGCGTCGCTTGACTATGCGCTTGTCAACGAGACGGTCAATTTCACGCTTGTCATATTCGATCCAGAGAAAGACCCGATCGAGATCATCATCGACTTCGGAGACAACAGCTCGAAACTCTACCTGAACCTGACCGAATTCGTGGATTTCAATGTGACCGCGGAGTTCAATCACACATACATGGAAAACGGGAACTACACGATCTTCGTGACTTACACGGATAACAAGATCGGCGTGTTCAATCACACGAAGCAGACCAATGTGAGTGTGAGGGTGAAGGCCCCTGTTGTAATTGTGCCGATCATCTGGACATGGTGGGACTACACCAGCCTAGGGCTCTTCTGCATGATCCCGGTCGCCGTGGCCGTGCAGTTCGTCGTCATGACGCGCCGGCGCAAGGCGATCGAGAAAGAAGGCATGTCCGTCGAAGAGTGGAAGCTGCGCAAGTCCCAGTCTCTCGACATGGAGCTCGAGAAAGAGCTCGAACGTCAGAGGCAAGGGGGCCCCTAGGAGGTAGCAGAAATGGCATCAAGGAAGTCATTCAGACGGGTCATCCTGAAGCGCCTCATCAATGTCGTCATCACGATCTTCGGCGTCATAATACTCAACTTCTTCCTGATACACTGGATGCCCGGAGATCCGATCCAGAACGTCATCCCGAAGAACCCGAAGTTCGATGTCAGCCTGAAGTGGGCACTCCAGGAGAAGTTCCACCTCAACGATACTCTGATCGAGCAATTAGGATGGTACATGTACAACACGCTGACCCTCGATTGGGGCACTTCGTACATGCAGAACCGACGTCCAGTTTTCGACATAATCGTGAGTGACTTACGTTGGACGCTCCTGCTCGTGGGGATCTCGACAACGTTCACTATACTGATAGGCATGGCCATCGGCGCGTATTCGGCGTACAGGAGGGGAGGCGCGTTCGACGTCGGCTCGACCTCGGTATCCTTGTTCTTCTACGGAATGCCCGTGTTCTGGTTGGCGATAGTGCTCCAGCTATTGTTCACAACGCAGCCTTTAGGGATGAATTGGTGGCCTCAGCTCCCTGCGGGAGGGTATTATGACACTCGTAAGTACGGTGCAGAGCTAACCTGGTCTGTGCCCGTCGTGCTCAGCATGCTCAAGTATCTGATATTGCCGTCTGCGACTTTAGCTGTGGGTACCGTCGCTGGCGTCTCGCTGGTCATGAGGAGCGCCCTAGTGGATACGATGACTGACGATTACATCATGACCGCGAGGGCGAAGGGTCTGACGGACTACCAGGTCCTCAGGCATCACGCGCTCCCGAACGGCATGCCTCCGATGATCGCGCTCATAGCGATGGACATAGCGTTCGTCATTGGCGGAGCATACCAAGTCGAGGTGATCTTCAACTATCCTGGAATTGGTTATCGTACGATTGCCGCAATGAACGACCGTGACTTCCCTATCCTGCAGTTCATCGTCGTCATAGGAGGGATTGCCGTGGTGATAGCGAACTTCTTCGCGGATCTGATTCTGATCTACATCGATCCTAGGATCAAGATCGCATGAGGTGGCCCTGATGTCCATACAAAACACATCCAAGAGACAGTCCAAAGGCCTGAAGTGGACGGCAGCGGTCTTGCTCATCGTCGTGGCTCTGATGATGCCGACATTCGCGTTAGTGTTCGTTCAATCGAACCCGGATGCGGATATCCTCGGGCCGATCGTGGGTGTCAAGTCGCTCGCGCAGGACGAACCCCCGGTCGCGCATGCCGGTTTGGATCAGAACGTCACTGTGGGCGCAGACATCACGCTGAACGCAACGGCCTCAACCGGCTTTGAAGGCTCCTCCAATTTGAACTACACTTGGAGGATCACTTTCAGGAACCTAACGACTGGGGCGAAGTTCGCGCCTTTTGCAACTCTCTATGGCGTGAACGCGAACTTCAATGCCAACAATACGGGCATCTACCTCTGCAACCTCACCGTCAAGGATAGCAAGGACAGGAGATCGTTCGACGATGTCTACATCATCTCCAGGGAGAAACCCAAGACGTGGCTTGAGCGCAACATGCTTCAGATCATATTGGGCGCGGTCTTGGCCGCAGTCCTGCTGTACGCTCTGGGATTCGCCCTCAGCCGGGTCCTCAAGGGAGAACCCGTTGTTTCCGAAGCTGGAAAGGAAAAGGCGATGCTGGCTCAGAAGAGGCTCAGGAAGGTGACGAAGCAGCTCCTGAGGAATCCTATGGGCGTTATCGGGGTCATCATCCTAGCTGTGTTCCTGTTCCTCGCGGCCTTTGGTCCTTACCTCGCGCCGTATGAGGTCTCTATCGTTCACCCAGATAACAAACTCCAGCTCCCATCGAAGTCCCACCTCATCGGAGTGAACAACACCACAGGCGAAGAGATCTGGAGCGATGCGCACTTCATGGGGACGGACAATTTCGGGAAGGACATATGGAGTGAGCTGCTCTATGGTGCTAGGACGTCCATGATCGTGGGTGTGATATCTGCGGTCATCGCATCCTTCCTGGGAGCCGCGGTCGGATTATACTCCGGATATGTGGGCGGATGGAAGGACGAAGTCGTGATGCGACTGAACGACGTCGTTCTATCGATTCCATGGCTGGTGCTCATGATAGTCATTGCTGCGCTGTTGGGCGAGATTGACCTGACTGGCATCATCTTGATCATCGGACTCACAGGCTGGTCGACCACGGCTAGGATGGTCCGCGCCCAGGTGTTGTCGGTCAGGGAGAGGCAATACGTCGAGCGCGC
Source organism: uncultured Thermoplasmata archaeon (assembly GCA_964612225.1). GTDB lineage: Archaea > Thermoplasmatota > Thermoplasmata > UBA10834 > UBA10834 > COMBO-56-21. The sequence goes on from CAZTFD010000074.1 coordinate 6,713, forward strand.
GAGGTGCGTTGGGTCGTCCGATTTCGCTATCATACGCAGGCACATCTTCCCAAACACCTTTCCGCTGGTGTTCGCTAACACGATCCTGACCGTCGCGGTGTCCATTTTGTCGGAAGCTACACTGAGCTTCCTGGGCTTCAGGCCCATTGGCGTTGTGACATGGGGCACTATGCTGTCATTCGCTTCTGGAGCGAGCGCGTTCCAGATAGGCATGTACTGGTGGATACTCGCCCCAGGCTTCTGCATCGTGTTGGTCGTTCTCGGGTTCACTCTGCTGGGGTACGCCCTGGACGAGATCCTGAATCCCAAACTGAGGCACCGGTGACCGGGTCCTTTCGAACGCCATTCGAATGAAGTCGCTAGGAAAGGCCCTACGTACCTTGTGAAGGCCTTGATTCGTGTAGGAACCCGCGTCATACCTTGGGGTGGAGTCAGTAGCTCATAAAACAGCGTTATGGATACCGAAATCCTCTTATAGCGAGGCCACCTTGTCATCTTTCGAATTGCCGTGTGCAATTGGGGGGGTCAGTAATCGGCGTTGGGGTATGCCAAGGGCTTGTATCTCTTAAGTTCCACACCTCATCTCATGATTGCGGACTTTCGGCATTCTGCGAAAACGGCAACTAGGCAAACTAGGAGAGATGCTTAATGGAAGACAATATAGGGAGAGCTACGAGAACGACAGCAGTGATGGCGGTGTTTCTCGCGGTGCTCATGCTCGGGCTGCCCTCATTCAATTTGGGCAATCAGCAGATGAGTCAGAACCTTGCAAAACTTTTTGATACCGCTGCAGAAGAAGCCCGTAATCTCAAAGATGATTACGTTTCAACTGAACATCTCCTCCTT
>CAZTFD010000075.1:0-7409 GCA_964612225.1 uncultured Thermoplasmata archaeon
GCCCCGCCCACGGCGTCGTTCACATGGACTATGGATGGCCGTACGGTGAATGTTGATGCATCTGCATCAAGCGGTCGATGTGGGATCGTCAGTTATGCGTGGGATTGGGGGGACGGGACAGTACCAGATGTCTCGTCATCTTCGACAACTTCTCACACCTATGGAGTGCCACAGGGGACCGTGCCGGCACCGCCACCACCTACTGGCATGTGGGACTTCCCGTACGGAATCGTAGGATGGATCCATGACTCAGACGGCAATCCTCTTTCAGGTTGTTTGGTTTCCGTCACGAACAAGAGGACGGGCGACTTCCGAATAACGGCGTCCGATGGCGACGGATTCTACCAGGTGGAAGTAGGGTATTTGTATTGGTGGCAAGACGGTGACAGAATTGAGGTGACAGCGGTCAAGGGGGACATGTTCGGATCCAACTGGGCAGTTTTCGATTGGTACTCGGGCTACAGCTGGATGGACGTGACAGTGAGAATGCCTGGGCCTCAGCTCATATCGCTTGCTGTCACTGACTCCCTTGGCAGAACAAGTACGGTGGCGCAATCGGTGGCCGTTTCTGAATGGACGCCTGGCCCAACGTTGACGAGTCCTGCAAACGGGGCAACCGATGTTCCATGGACCTCGAATTTCACATGGATCGCACCTGAGGGCACCAACTACCACGAGATCTATTTCGATCGAGGAGGATACTGGAGTCTCGCGTGTCACTCGAACACGTCCTCGATTGCGCTCACATTCACACCTGCAACCACATTGTCCTGGTGCGTCAGGTCGAGCTCCGACGGAGGCCTTTCCTATGGCCCCTGGAGCGAGATATGGTCGTTCACCACTTTCTCAGGTGCGCCGACATTGGTCAGTCCTAAAGGTGAGAATGTCTCCGTGAACGCCGTTCTCACATGGATCTCATGTGAGGGCGCCAACTACAACGAGGTCTATATACACACATGGTACACTGATGCCTATTACTACACAGCCGAATCGTCTTTCGATCCCGAATTCTCGCCTGGAGTTGTGTATATGTGGAGTGTCAGATCGAGCTTCGACGGAGGTCTCACCTACGGCGCTTGGAGCCCAACCTGGTGGCTCAAGACTGCATCCTAGAGCCTCCAAATGAGCGGAGTCACGCTCACTAAGCCGGGCTGCGGCGAATCGAGAGTGCAGGGGCGCGGATTTGAACCGCGGAACCACTGCTGGACAAGGTCCTAAGCCTTGCGCCGTTGACCGGACTTGGCTACCCCTGCATGTGCGATTCCCGCAGATGTATCATCATTATAATAATCAATCGTCGGAATGGCTCGTGACGGGAATGGTCTTTGGGGAGTCTCTCCTCGCTCGTTCACCGGTCAGGAATTCCCTGATATTGTTCTGCGCGACGGCGCATGTGGCTGGAAACGCAGCCACGCGTATCCTCAATGAGATCACATCATCTCCGTGGCCGATCCTCACTCTGCCCAGGAAAGCCTCTTGCTTGTCTATCTTGAGGAAGATGTTGCAGCCATCATCCACACGAGATGGTAGCGTTTCCTCGATCACAGAAAGGTCGTGATCATCTATCTTGGCGAAGAACTCGGAGATGCCCGACGTCTCGTCGACCGTGGATTCGATGATGGTGATCGGGTTCCCGTGGTGTCCCACTGTCTTTGAGATTCTCAATTCGGTATCTCCAACGACATTTGCCACTGCTTGCTTGACCTTCACCAGATCCTCAGTCGTGTGGCAGAACGTCCGTGCGTGGAGTCCGACGAACAGCTTCTTCACGCGGGGAATAGAGGCATGCAGGATATGTAAGTACGCGGTGGTTGACGCCGCGTTCGCGCCGCCATGCCAGACCATCCGCAATTCCAGCCAGATATGGTAGGTGGGTCAATACTTAATATGCCGGACCTTCTATCGCGTGAATGGGTATATTCGTTGATGGAAGTCAGGTTCCATGGAAGGGGTGGCCAAGGCGTGGTCATCGCATCTGAGGTCCTGGCAAAAGCGGCGTTCAAGATGGGGTTCGAAGTGTCCGCATTCCCGTTCTTTGGTGTGGAACGGCGGGGCGCCCCTGTCACCGCATACGCGCGAATAGACAGCAAACCGATACGGATAAAGTCCAACATATACGAGCCCGACTATGTGGTCGTGCTCGACAATTCTCTGTTGAAGGGTGTGGACATTCTCGAAGGGCTGAAGCCGCAGGGCCGCGTTCTTATCAACTACCCGGAGGGAAAGAAGCTCGAGAACCTCCCGCCCAGGTTCAAGTATTTCGTCATCGACGCGACGTCGATCGCTGCGTCCCACGGGATCGGCTCTCAGACCGCTCCGATCGTCAACACGGCCATCATGGGAGGATTCGCAAGGATGTGCGACACGGTCAGCCTGGAGGCGATCCTTGAAAGTATCCGGGAGGAGGCCCCCGTCAAGATAGATGAGAACGTGGCAGCCGCAAAGGAAGCCTACCAGCGAACTGTCGAGGTAGCAGCATGACGAAGAGCTACGAAGATATTACACTCACACCCATTTCGGACACTCCGAGCACGATGAACCTCACCGGCCTGTGGAGAGTCGTCAGGCCAGTCGTGGACAAGCAGATGTGCAAGAAGTGCACGATCTGCTGGAAGTTCTGTCCGGATGCGGCCATTACACTCGTAGACGGCGAACCGATCGTCGATCTCAGGTACTGCAAGGGTTGCGGAATATGCGCTTTCGAGTGCCCGTCCAAGTGCATCATCATGGTCAAGGAGGGTGAACAATGAGGATGGTCATGACAGGCAACTACGCCTCCGCGTACGGCGCGAAGCTGGCGAGGGCCGAGGTCATCGCTGCGTATCCGATAACCCCCCAGACCTCAATCGTTGAGAAGCTGGCGGAATTCGTGGCCATCGGAGACCTGAAGGCGAAGTTCATACCGGTAGAGAGCGAGCACAGCGCGATGGCCGCGTGCATCGCCGCCCAGACAGCGGGCGCCAGGACTTACACGGCGACAAGCTCGCAAGGCCTGACGCTCATGCACGAGGTCCTGATGTGGGCATCCGGAGCGCGGCTCCCGATCGTCATGACCAACGTCAGCCGGGCGATGGCCCCTCCTTGGAGCGTATGGGTCGACCACATGGACACGGTGGCCCAGAGGGATACCGGCTGGCTCCAGTTCTTCTGCAGAAGCAACCAGGAGGTACTGGACACGATCATTATGGCCTACAAGATATGCGAGTCCAGCGGCGTGATGCTGCCGGCGATGATCGTGGAGGACGCGTTCATACTCTCTCACACGTCCGAGCCCGTCGATGTCCCCGATCAGGCTCTCGTAGATTCCTTCTTGCCAGCATACTCACCCGAGCTCAAGATCGAAGTGGGGAAACCGCTTGGATTCGGCTCCCTCGTCAAACCCGATCAGTACATGGAGTTCAGGTACAAGGCCATGCTCGGAATGAAAGAGGCCCGCGAGAGGATCCTTAGGGTCGAGCAGGAGTTCAAGCACATCTTCGGCAGGGATCACGGGGGCCTGCTCGAGTTGTACAAGTGCGTTGACGCGGATGTGGTCATGGTAGCAGCTGGCTCGGTCGCAGCGACGGCGATGGATGTCGTCGACACCATGCGTGCGAAGGGCGCGCGCGTGGGGCTTGCGAGGCTCCGGGCCTTCAGACCGTTCCCGCACGAAGAATTGCGTTCATTGGCGGCCAAGACCGAGGGGATCGCGGTCCTCGACAGGAGCTTCACCTTCGGGGCGGCGGGAGCGATGTTCACCGAGGTCAAGGCGTCTGTCTACTCGTGCCAGAAACGCCCGGTCGTAAAGAACTACATAGCGGGCCTAGGGGGAAGGGACATTACTCCGAAGATACTGGAGAAGATTTTCGAGGACATGCTGGTCGTGTCGAAGCGCGGGGCGGAGGACGAGGTCGAATGGGTCGATGTGGCGGGGCTGCCGAGGAGGTGGCGGTGATGACCAAGACCACGATTCCAGTTGAGGAGTTCACCTATCCAGGAAGCACAGGTTGTCCCGGGTGCGGGGCCAATCTGGTCATGAGATACATGCTCAAGGCGTTGGGCGAGCGGACGATTGTGTCAATACCTGCATGCTGTTGGGCTGTCATGCCTGGGTACTGGCCCAGCAACTGCCTCAAGGTGCCCTTGCTGTACACTGCGTTCGAAGCCACGGGCGCAGCCATTTCCGGGCTGAGAGCTGCCCTCGACGTGAAAGGCGTCCAGGATGTCACAGTCGTTGGGTTTGCAGGAGACGGAGGGACCGTCGACATTGGCCTTCAAGCGTTGTCGGGCGCTGCCGAGAGGCGAACTGACGCGATCTATGTCATGTACGACAACGAGGCCTACATGAATACTGGCATTCAACGGAGCGGGTCCACTCCATGGGGTGCGTGGACGACAACCACGCCTGTCGGGACGAGCCATGGGTTCAAGCATGAAACCAAGAAGGACATCATGGCAATCATGCAGGCACACAAGATCCCGTACGCCGCGACAGTGTCCCCCGCCTTCCCTGAGGATTTCATCAAGAAGATAGAGAAGGCGAAGAAGACAAAGGGCTTCAAGTTCATCCATGCGCTCTCACCCTGTCCGCCCGGCTGGAGGACAAATCCGTCTCTGAGCGTCGAGATTGCAAGACTGGCCGTGGACGCCAGGGTGTTCCCCTTGTACGAGATAGACGATGGAAAGGTGCACATCACTAGGAAGGGAAAGGGGCTGCCGATCGTGGACTACCTGAAGGTCCAGGGGAGGTTCCAGCATTTGACTGAACCAGATATTGCTGCCATGCAGAAGATCGTGGACGACAACTGGATCATGCTTCTTCTCAAGGAATCGTCCGGAACCTGAAAGGCGGGTCTATTCCACGGTCACGAGTTTCCTTCGTTTGTAGCCAGTCACTACTTTTATTCGCCCCTTGAACGCAAGGTCGAGCTCGGCATCTCCCGTGTCCGTTCTCAGGACAGGGGTCCCCTTCAGCTTCGACGGCGTAGAGATGATGACGACATTGTCTCGCCCGACCGCTCTGATGACCTTCGGGGACAACTGTTGGTTCCCGCGTCCAAAGAACAGTCCCTGAGACCCTATGGGCGAGACTATTATCTTCGCTGCCTTGTGATCGACGAGCAGCTCAAGAAGCTGGGTCTCAGAGGCATCGTGTAGGATCATCTTGGAATCGAGCACGACATCGACGCCCAGGAGGGTCTTCCTCAGTCCGAGGTGTCTGGCTACGGCCCTAGTCGTGCTTCCTGGTCCGAGGATGTAGACGACGCCTTCATCCATGGTCTCCGCGATGTACTGGCCGAGCTCGATCAGCTCGTCCTCCGCGCTCCCCGAATGGTATACAGCCTTGCCTGACTGCACGTGTGCAGGGTCGTCAGGGACCTTGGCGATTCCGAACAGCTTTGCGCTCAGGTTTCCAGCCCTGAAGCACTCCTCATCGACATCCATCACATCTGCATCCTTGGTCGACCTGTCGTGCTCGTAGGTCAGCACAAGGTCGACGACGTCCTCGGGCGTGTATGCGAATACCGCGGAATGCATCTTCACACCCGCTGGTATGCCGACCATTGGCACCTTCTGACCTACAATCTCGAGGATGTCTCTTGCGGTGCCGTCGCCTCCTGCGAAAAGAATGAGATCAACATCGCGTTTGACAAATTCCCTGACGGCACTAGCAGTATCTTGACGAGTCGTCACAGGGCCCGGCTCGAACACGACCTCCGAGGATATGCCTGCGGAATCGAGCTCTGACTTGCCCATGTCTCCAGCACAAGTAAGGAACTCGATGCTCACATTCCTTGAGGCGAAGCCCTCGAGCGCCCTACGAGCCCTCTCTGGGGACAGTCTTCTCGCTCCTCTCCTCTCCGCCTCTCGGAGGATATCGTCCCCGTCGGTGCCCTTGAGTCCGACAGAACCCCCCATGCCGGCAATCGGATTCACGATGAAGCCTACTCGCACGAATCACATGAGGTCGTTATCTGGTAGAAATGATTTGCTTCGCAGTCCGAATCGCGCTGATAATCAGAAGGAAATGGTTTCTAGCCGACGCCTCTCAAGTCGCGGAGGCCCTGTCCCAGTCAGACTCAGTCGGTCGTCAGCCGTGGGGAGCCCCTCCCCGGGATCATCCGAACATGCTCGGACCGAACCCGCTGAACATAGGGTCCAGTTCGGCGTGCACCAACTGGGTCTCCCTCATCTCCGCGGGTGGCTCAGGTGCCGGTTCAGCCAGTTCTTCGCCGTAGCCCATGATGTCCTCCATCATGCAGCTTACGTACGAACTCGTCTGGTGGCACACCGAGTCAACGATCCTCAATACGCTCCTGTCGACGACCTTGAGCGCCTCGGCCATCGGCAGTTCCGCACCGATGCTCATCAGCTTGTTGTTATCCAGGACGATAGTGAAGTTCGCCTGGTCCTTCAGCTTGGCAACCCCGTCGTTGGCCGTCTTTCTCCGAGCCTCACCTTCGATGTCGAATGGTAGTATCGGCAGCGCGAATGTGATTGCGTTCATCTCACGGGCGACGCTCGCGACGACTGGAGCAACCCCTGTGCCCGTTCCGCCGCCCATGCCCGCGACTACGAAGATGATGTCGTACCCCTTGATCGCCTCTTTGATGACGTCCCGCGCCTTGTCGGCGCAGTGTTCCCCAATCTCGGGAAACCCGCCCGCGTCCCGTCCGAAGGACACGTCCTTTCCGATTAGGACCTTCTTGTGGGCGTCGACCCTTCTGAGGTGTTCCTCGTCAGTATTCACAGCCACGGTCTCGACACGGTTGGATTTCCAGTAGATACCGTGTACGATGTTCGAACCAGCGCCTCCGCAGCCGACTACCGCCACCGCCGGTTCACCGAGACTGGTCCCTATAGCATTGATTATCTCTTCCGTCCTGCTCCTGTCCGCCGTCATCCCTTTGGCCTCCGTCCTCTCCCTGACCAGTCGAGAGAAGACCCCCTATGAGAGTCCCCTCCGTTCCACCCAGGGCGCCCACAAACGGTACCTATGCTCCGGGGACGAGCTTGAAGCCGGTTCCCTGCTTGTTCGCGTCCTTCTTGAGCCCTTCCACGTGCTCCTCGTGCAGGAACTCATGACGCGCCGAATCGGCTACGGCCTCGGAGATCGAGCTGTACACTCCTTCCGCCACGAGCTGCTTGATCGTATCAAGCACAAGCGACGGAAGGACCACGACGATCTCGTTCGGCCTGCTGTACGTCCCTTCAGACCCGCCCGCGCGCATCTCTATGTACGCGCGGACTGCCGCACGGGCCAGTTGCGACCTGTTGGAGAACTCGTTGCTGTCGGCGATGAAATCGTCGATCAGCTTGAGGTCCTCGGCATCGAGCCGAATTGTTATCCGTTCGCTCTCCAACGGGTCGGACATGTGTGCATCCCATCCCGATTTGTTGACGCAAAAGGAACATATGTCAGCCGATGG
>CAZTFD010000076.1:0-7329 GCA_964612225.1 uncultured Thermoplasmata archaeon
AAGAAGAACGAGCCCGTGGGCATAGGCAGACTCGAGAGGTTCCTGGCGGACTGGGAGAGGAACCAGCAGACGCACGGGAAGATCGAGATTCCCCCATCGACCGGCAAGAAGGTCGCTGTCGTCGGCGGCGGACCTGCTGGCCTGACGGTCGCAGGCGACCTCGCGAAGGTCGGCCACAAGGTGACGATCTTCGAAGCGTTGCAGTACTGTGGCGGCGTGCTGATATACGGCATCCCAGAGTTCAGGCTGCCGAAGGAGATCGTCCGTGCTGAGGTCGACTACATCCGAAGGAGCGGCGTAGACATACACAACGACTACGTCATCGGGAAGCTCGACACGGTTGATGATCTTCTCAAGGAGTACGACGCGGTGTTCGTGGGCACGGGCGCAGGTCTGCCAGACTGGACCAACCTCAAGGGCGAGAACCTCAACGGTATCATGTCCGCGAACGAGTTCCTGACCAGGGTCAATCTGATGAAGGGCTACAAGTTCCCGGAGTACGACACCCCGATACGCGTGGGCGAGCGCGTGGTGACTATCGGCGGCGGCAACGTCGCGATGGACTGCGCAAGGACTTCACTTAGGCTTGGGTGCAAGGAATCGGTCATCCTGTACAGAAGGTCCGATGCCGAGCTGCCGGCCAGGCGCGAGGAGGTCCACCACGCCAAGGACGAGGGCGTCAGGTTCGAGCTGCTTGCCGCCCCGGTCGAGTTCATAGGCGATGAGTGCGGGAATGTGAAGCAGGTCAAGGCTATCAGGATGCAGTTGGGAGAGCCCGATGCGTCCGGCCGGAGACGACCTGTGAAGATCCCGGGCTCCGAGTTCCTGATCGACGCGCAGACTGTTCTGATCGCAATCGGCCAGAGCCCGAACCCGCTGGTGCCGATGACCACGCCCGATCTCAAGACCACGAAGGAAGGGACCATCGCGGTCGATACCGAGGGCAGGACCTCCAAGAAGGGAGTGTTCGCGGGCGGGGACATCGCGTCCGGGGCCGCGACAGTCATCCTCGCCATGGGCGACGGGAAGCGTGCCGCGAAGGCGATGCACAAGTACCTCATGGAGGACCCGTCATGGCCCTCGCCTGAGGTGTTCGAGAAGCTTTCCTGCGAGATGTAGGAGGTCTCAAGGGACCGCGGAAACCCCTTCATTCCAGTTCTCTAGCCATATCTGCCAAAAGGGCTAGTCGAAGCCATGTAAATCGATACTTGAACGAATTCTAAGCATCGAGCAAAACAGCTCATCCGTGCACTTTGAGAGGAAGCGTGACATGGAAAGTGCTGCCCAATCCCTTCCTGCTCTCGAACCACATCTCTCCGCCGTGCCTTCTCACGATCTCCCTGCTGGTGTACAGGCCTATCCCGATCCTGCCGTCCTCGCGTATGAGGCCGGCGTCGGCCAGGAAGAACCTGTCGAACAGCTTGTCGTGGTCCTCGTCTGCAATGCCTATGCCGTTGTCCCTGACCCATAGGTGTACCTTGCCGCCCAGTATGTCCGCGCCGATCGTGATCTTCCCGCCCGGGTTCGTGTACTTGATCGCGTTGCCCACGAGGTTCCTGATGACATCGTGGACCCTCATCCTGTCGGCGTTGACTATGGGGAGGTCGCTCCCGAATAGGATCGTCACCGTGTGGTTCTTCGACTTGATCTCACGGTCGAGGTCCTCGACGACCTCCCTGGTCACCATGGCGATGTTCGTCGGCTCGAACTCCAATGCCAGGGTCTTCTTCTGCAGCCTCGACATCTCAAGCATGGTGGACACCAATGTGTTGATCCTGTTGACCTGCTCGAGGATGTTCCCGAATTTGTCCTTCATCTTCGGCGTGACGTCGCCGTACATCCCGGCGGAGGCCATCTCGACGTATCCCAGTATCGTCGTCAGCGGAGTCCTGAGCTCGTGCGAGATCGTGTCGACGAGGCTGTCCTTCATCTTGTCCAGGTCCTTCATGTCCTCATACGCTTTCTGGGTGGCCTCAAGGTTCTGCGTCTGCTCCTCCCTGAGCCTCGCATTCTCAATGGCAATCGCCGCGTGCGCCGCGAATGGCTCTGCGACCGCCCACTCGACGTTGGTGAACTTCCTGCTCTTGTCCCTGTAGAGTTCGAGTACGCCCTCAACTCCGTGCCTGCCCTTCAGCGGTATTGCCATAATGGTCTGGCGGACTTCGAGGTCTTCGATGCCAGGAATATCTTCCACCCTTGGGTCATCTATAGAGTCCTCGACGATGTCCACCTTGCCCATTCTCGCTACTTCGCCGGCAAGGCCAGAGATTGGGCCGATATCGGCCATCACGTCCGCCGCATAGGGTCCAGTGGCGTAGATCGGGATCAGGATTCCTTTGTTCCAGTCGACCAAATACACGCTCACCTCATCGAACGGGACTAATTCGTTGAGTGAGTCCGCGATCTTCCTGAGAGTGTCCTTCAGGTCTCCCGTCTGCTGCAATGACACAGCAGTGTCCAGCAGCGCCCTGAATAGCTTCACCGTTCGATTCAGCTGAGCGACCAGCTTGGCGTTGGCGACAGCTATGGAGGCCAAGCTTGAGAACAGCTCAAGGTTCTGAAGCAGGTCCGGCGAGGGGTGCTTCCTGTCCTTCGGCCCGTCCGGTTCGAGGAACCCAATCACCTTTCCGTTCGCATCCTCGAAGAGGACGTAGAGCACATCCAGCTCGTGCCAATCGTTCTCTTGTGCACGCGGCAGTCCCACACGTTCTGGGTGAAGGACGCTGTAGTACTCTGAGCCGGTCTCCCCTGGTTTGGATTTGTATAGGTATGTAAACCTCCCGAGCTTCTGAGAAGCGGCTAAATTCTCGTTCAAGAAATCCTTGGATAAAGAGTATCCAGCCACCTTGTTCTCGACGTCGTTCGAGAACCCCTTGCTGACCTTCAAGACGAAGTTGTCTCTAGCCTCGTCGAGGAGGAACGCATCACAGGCCTCGAATCCGAAATCGTCCGTGACGCTGTCCACTATCATTCTAAGAATCGCATCGACATCTTGTGAGCCTAGAATCTGTGTGGTTATTTCAAGGGTCTTGTCGCGTCTCCCTTCTTGCACGAACGGCATTCATGCATCGTGGTGTATTTCTCACTTTTGGATGGACCATTTCCGACAAGTCGTGCCATCCTGCGAACCATTTAATCCCCCGTCTACTGCCTCTGAGGGTTGTGCATCATTCTTGCACAACCATTATTAACCACGTCCTGCATGCCATCGTCTGATACTATGTCCGTCATATTCGATCAGAAGCTCTGCGACATGAATCCGTACTGCCCTGCCGTGAAGGCCTGTCCCAAGGGCGCACTATTCGTCGACAGGAAGACATTCAGGCCGACGTTCAATGCGGACGAATGCAGTGGATGCGGCGTATGCATATCGAGCTGCCCAAGAGGCGCCGTGTTCGAGGAGTAGATGGTCAGGTCTTCTTCCAGAAGAAGCCGCAATAGCATTTGCCGTTCTTGTCGACGTCCCCCGCTCTAGTGGGTTGGCAAGGGCACTGATATTCTGGCACATGCAGCATGCGGCACGGGCAGTAGAAATCCCCGAACCTCTTGTTCTTGCCCAGGAGTCCTTCTATGATGTCCTCCTTCATATCGTTGAAGACATATCCGCGCAGTCTCGCGTATTCCTCTGCTCGCTCTCGGATCTCCTTCTCCGAGCCCTTCTCGGGCCTCTCGCCGATCCAGCCCTCAGGTGACTTGACGAGTCTGAGTCTCTGGCCGCATACGGGGCAGATTACGACGCTCCCCGCCTTCCAGCCATCCACGAACTTGAACTTCGCTTGGCATACGGGGCAGAATATCCTCTCTGGTTTCTTTTCGCTCATAGCTTGAAGACCTTCTTGAGCTTCACCTCATCGTGACCCACGATGATCTCCTTGCCGACGACCACTACGGGAAACGCCCTCTTGCCCGTGAGCTTCTCGATCTCATCCATTACCTTGTCCTGCTTGTCATCGTCCAGTAGATCGACCTCGATGCATTCGTATGCGATCTTGTGGTTGTCCAGGAATCGCCTCGTGCGTTTGCAGTATGGGCATGTGCTCAATGCATATACCTTCGGTTTCTCAGCCATGTAGTCACTCTCATCAGCAAGACAGCTTCTTGTCCGCACCCCGAAGATGAAATCGGTAGGATAATAGGTTTTTCCAGAACAATTATCGACAATGGACCCTCAGCCAGTTGTCTTTTCGAGGATCTTCCTGCATATAGCCAGCTGCCGCGACACAGTATCGCAAATCTTGTCGTCAACAAACCGAGCCTTCACGTTCTCGTTCAAGTAGTCAGAGCTACTCTTGCCGCCCCACTCGCCGAAGATGATGATCTCCTCCTTATTGAGCGAGACCAGGCCTAGTGTGATTGCGAGGTCGTACAGGAGGTTGGAGAGGTTCCACGGGTCTATCCGCGCGTGTTCGGGGACCGCAAACGGCAGCTCCAGCTGCAAGGTCATCAGCTCGCTGGTCCTGGCGTGGTTGATCATGTCCTCATCCGCTGTGAGAAGAAACACGTCATAGTCCCCCTGGCGAGCCCACTGCTTGTACGATTGAGCTATGGCGATGTCGTTCTCCTCCTTACCTCTGACATGCATTCCCTTGATCCTCAGCGCCCTGAGCTCGCTCAGCAGGTAGGTCATCTCGTTGAACGCGAGCTTCGCGATCCTCTCTCGCCTTCCACTGGCGTTGGAGAACTCCCTCAGGAGGTCGGAGTGTCCCAAGACCGCCGCAAGACCCTGGATCTCATCCCTTGAGTACTTGTGGGTTATCCTCGAGTCGAGCTCCATCTGTACGATCTCGCTGACGACGTATCTGAAATCCTCCGCCTCGACCGTCTCCCCCGTTGATTGGTTTGTCAGTGGAAGATGCCTTGACAGGAACCTGTCATAAAGGATGTTCGTGTCGACGGCTACGAACACGGGCCTTGGTCTCTTATTCGGGTCTCGAGCCTCCTCTCGCAGTTCGAGAAGCCTCTTGGTGATCTCGGACTCGTTCCTGTACATCAGGAATCCGCAGCTGAGCAGGCAGTTGCGCAGGTCGTTGAAGCTCGGCAGCTCGTCAGCGCTCACCGACCTGTCCAGAGGCTTCTTCGTGGTCCTCGCCCAATCGAACGCATCTGGACGGACTATCTTCGTAAGCTCGGGCTTCTCCATGTCGAGCGTGAACAGTTCGGTCTCGTAGAAAGGATATGAGACATGGATGTACCTCGTCTCGCTCCGATAGATCGCATTGGTGAGAACCTGGAGTTCGTGTCTGGACATCACGATCTCCTTCATTTCCACACCTCCTCCTTCAGGTCCACGAAGTGCTGGAGGTGGAATGGTATCATCGGGTATGGGTTAGCCGCGTTCCGCATGTCTTCGAGGTACAGGTAGAAGACATGGTCGACCTGCTTCTGCCATGCGGAGAGCAGAGCGGAGGATATGATTGCCTTCCGGCCAGGTGTGATATCGATTGCGATCTCGTTCCCGGCGCTCCTCTCCTCGTCCATTACGCCAGTGATCTTCCTGCCGGATGACGCAAAGTCTCCCTCATCGATCTCCTTCAGGATCAGTTCGGCCCTCTTGCCATAGGAGTCCGTGAGGATGGTTATCCAGTCGGCCAGTATCCTGGCGTCTCCTTCACGGCCTCGAGTCACGAACAGATATACTTTGTCGGGAGAGTACTCCTTGCAGCAGATAGCTGCCCAAAGGCTGTTGAGGACTGGCCATCTGCTGATGCCAGTCATCGTGATGTATACTTTCAGAGCCATTCCTGCTGGTGTAACGGCTAGCTGTATGATATAATCCTCGCGAATGCTCTCGGCTCTTGAACAAGTCAAGTTATCAAGGATCATTCGGTCCTCGCGATGGCATGCTCAGTTTCCTGTGGAACTTCGCTGAAATGGATTCGGGATGCAGTGGCATCATGATATCTTCAGTACTGGCGGGTGGACGTACATGATGCGAAAGCAAGTCTTTTGACTCACTTGAGGTACAGTTCCTGTTCAACGAGATTTGTCGGTGCTAGATTATCTGATACCATGTTACAAATACAACCGTGCCGTTTCGTGACACGGGGGTAAAAGCGTGAGAAAAACTTGGATACTAGTAGCCGGAGTGCTAGCTTTGGGAACGGCCGTAGCGTTGGCGGTCTTCGGTGTGGCACCAGATGGTGGACACGCATGGCTCCAACCGATACAGCATGTGATAAGCTCGACGGTGGACAAAGTCACCGCACCGACCGGCGGACACGCCTGGTTGTAAGCACTGCAACGCGTTGTCCGGGCGATGCTGGGAAGTATCGCCGACCCGGACCTCAGTGGACTCGTTCGACCCAAAAAGCGGAAAACAGGAGTGCCAGTACTAGATAGCCGCGAGCTTGGAGTTTACTGCTCGGGAACGTTCGGAATTCCCGATGTTCATGTATACTGAAGATGATTTCTTCAGTAGTTTCTTGGCGAGCCTCAGATCGGTGAGTGTGCTGATCAGCCCCATCCCGTACTCGTAGCAGCACGCGGCAAACGTATCCTCAACTCCCGAAGCTTTCGCCGCTCTGACGCTCTTCTCATACCAGTCAAACGCTGTATGGAGGTTCATGTTTCGCAATTCAATGGTGCCGTAGTTGCGATACGCCAACGCAAGCATGTTCATATTGTGCGATTCTTTGAAAATTCCAACTGCCTCATCGGTCAATGTTAGGGATCTACTAGTGTCACCCATTCTGGCGCGGCAATAACCTGCGTCCACGAGCGCTATTCCCAGGACTTCCCTGTTTTCCAGCGATCTTGAGTTCTCGATGGTCTTCTCGAAGAGCTCGTCCGCCTCCTGGAACCTTTCTTTGGATATGTATAGGACCCCGAGATTAATCGCGATTCTTGATGCGCTAGCCGTGTCGCCAGATTGGAGGAAGTACTCGTAGGCTCCCTTGCTCGCCTTCTCGGATTCATCGAACTTCCCCTCAAGGTCAAAGATAATTGCCAGATTCGCCTCTGCCTTGGCGGCCAAGGCCGTGTCATTGATTGCTCTCGCCATCGAGAGGCTGCTCTCGAAGCATCGGATTGCAGATGAATGATCTCCTTTGTTGCCGTAAATGACACCCAATGCCTTGTTAGTGACTGCAACGCCCTTTCGGTCTCCCAGTTCCATGTACATCTCGATTGCATCTAGATAGGACTCGAGCGCCTCGTCCCATTTATTCTGCGAGACCTCGACCTGACCTTGGTGGAACAATGAGAACGCCGTGGATTCCGAGTCCTTTGACTTCCCGGCCAGCTTCCTGAGCTCGAAGCAGTTGATGAGCGCGGAGTCCCAGTTGCCGTGCTCGCACTCGATTGCGATGAGTCTCTTCAATCCGTCCTTTC
>CAZTFD010000077.1:0-7305 GCA_964612225.1 uncultured Thermoplasmata archaeon
AAGCGCCTCTACCACGATGAGAGTCTTCTTGCCATTCCTGATGTCGTTCAGGACGGGTTTTCCGAATGATTCTTGAGTCGATTCGAGATCCAGAACATCATCCCAAATCTGGAACCCTAGCCCGATGAGCCTCCCATATTCTGCCAGTGCGTTCTCCTGAAGGTCGGTTGCGCCGCCCACGATCGCCCCTCCCCGAGCGGCTGCCGAGTACAGCACCGCGGTCTTGAGCTCTATCATCCTCATATATTGGTCCGAGGTCACGGTCTTCGCATCCTCGAAATCCATGTCCATCTGCTGTCCCTCTGCCAGTAGTCTTACCGATTTCGCGAGTATGTCGACGAGCCTTACCAAGGATCCGTCATCGACATCGGAATCGAGCGCCACTTCAAACGCGCGCGCGAACAACGCATCCCCTGAAAGGATTGCTTCCGGGACCCCGAATTGTGCGTGGACGGTCTTGATCCCCCTCCGGGTGTCGTCCTCGTCCATCACGTCATCGTGTACTAGTGTGAAGTTGTGAACTATCTCCAGCGCAACACCGAAGGGGATCGCGGAATCGGCCTTACCGCCCACGGCCTCACATGCTATCGTGGAGAGCAGAGGCCTGAGGCGCTTCCCGCCAGCAGCAGGATAGTGCGCCATCGCAGCTTTCAGGTTCTTGTCCTCGATGACATCCAATGTGTGCATCAGATATTCGTTGATGTTCCTGACCCTGTCCTTGTACTCCTCTGGAAAGACCATGACCGTCACCCCGACAATTGATCCAACCACTCCTTGGACCGGCCCGTGATAATCGCTTTCGTGGCGGCAAGCTCCTGCATGTCCTTCGCGCCGACCAAGAACATCGCAGCTTTGAGCTCTTCGATGATGGTGCCAACCTCGGTCGCCACCGATTCCCTGTCCTTGAGTGCTGCCGGCAACAGTCTTCCAGCCATGCCCGCGCACCCCGCGCCAATGGCTACGGCTCTTGCCACATCGAGCCCGCTCCTGAGTCCCCCTGTTGATATGATCGGAAGGCCCACGTTGGCCACGACGACTGCGACCGGCGTCGGTATGCCCCAATCCCAGAAGGTCCGGCCAATGTTCACCCTCCTGGAATCGCCCGCCGATTTCGCCCTGTAGTATTCGACTGCGGAGAAGCTCGTGCCCCCAAGGCCTCCCACATCAAGGCCCTTGACCTTGGCCTTCTTCAGCTTGAGCGCGGTCTCTCTTGGAATGCCCGCGCCGGTCTCCTTCGCGATCACGGGCAGAGCGGAAGCGAACTTCTCGAGCGCCGCTAGACCGCCCCTGCTCCTAGTATCGCCCTCGGGCTGGACTATCTCTTGTAGATAATTCAGATGGACAGCAAGAAGATGCGCGTCCACCATCTCCATCGCCGCCCTGCCCTCATCGACCTCCAAAGCAGACCTAAGGCCCTGCTTGATGAGTTGTGGTACGCCCAAGTTGCCAATCCTCAGAGGTATGTCGAACTCCTTGATCACAGAGTAGGTGCGCGCGACTTCGGGGTTCTCAAGGGCCGCCCTCTGGCTCCCCACTCCCATGCCTATGCCGAACTGCTCGGCGACCGAGGCCAGGTTCCTGTTGATCTCCTCGGCCTTCCCGTAGCCGCCCGTCATGGCCGATATCACAAGAGGCGCTTTCAGATTCCGACCGAAGATAGTTGCTGAAGTATCAATGTCCTCGAGATTGACTTCTGGCAGAGGGTTGTGGACAAGCTTGACATCGTCCCAATAGATGTAGTCCTGGCTCAGGTCCTCCTTGGCGCAGATCTCGACATGGTCCCCTTTCCTGCGCTCTATGAGCCTCCCTGGCGTCCCGCCCTCGCCCGACATGTGCACACCTATCCCGGGACAACAACTGTCGAGACCACATCTCGTCCCGACACAGCCTTTCCCAGCCTACCCGGCACATTGCCGTTCACTATCATACACTTTTCGCAGTGTTTGGCGATGGCCAGCATGCGTTCTACCTTACCGTAGATGCTGCCCGTGACGTCAGCGTTCGCGGATTCAGTCCTCTCAAGGCCTGCGAGCCTCGATTTGTCAAGCTCGGGGATCAGCTGCGCCTTTCTGTTACGCTTTGGATCGGCATCGTACACACCGTCGACGTCCGCGCAGAAGACGACCAATCTTGGGTGGAATGCTTTCGCGATCGCTTCCATCATCAGGTCACCCGAGCAGATCGAGAAGCCCATGGATTCGTCAGGGACCACGTCTCCGAAGGATACAGGCGTGAGTCCAAGATCGAACATCCGTCCGAAAGCGTCTGGATCGAATTTCCTGATCATGCCACTGCGGAACTTAGCTGCCGATGCTGGGGGTACCGACACCGCTCTGATGTGGTTGTCGATGAGTGAAGCCAAGACCCCCAGATTGAGCTCCCTGACATCCCGCTGGACGGCGGCGACATGATGGAGCTGTGATTTGGTCGTGAACCCCTTGTGGAGGTTGTGCTTCTTCGCCTCGATGTGCCCGAATGAGCCGGCTCCGTGGACGATTGCGAGCGGGGCATTGGCTCGGCCCAGCTCCTTCGCAAGCCTGTCGCAGGACGACCGCTTGAAGGTCCGGAGCCTCGCCTTGTCCGTGATCACACTTCCGCCCAACTTCACGAGAATCATCGGGTCACCTGACGGATCAAATCGCTCTTTCGCACGGCCAATCGATGTAGCCTATGATAAACGTCATGCATCGGATGGTGCACAGACATCATCAAAAACCGGGTTCTAAGGATAACCCTGAGGGTGCCTGAGCTCGGACCGACCATCAATCGTCCCAAGAGGTCTACCTGGCCATGTAGATCTCGATCGAGGAGACGTTTGCGTTCCCGCCGTCCTGGCCTGGCAAGGACTCTGTGGTTATCTTCACATCCTTGTATGCCAGCCCCTGGACGAACCTGTTCCTCACGATCTCCGCAACGTCAACAGCCCTGCTAATGGCGCGTCCTCTCGCTTTGATTACCACGTTGTCGCTGCCAGCGTTGATCTGCGACACCACGGCGAGGACGTAGTTCATTGTGGCCTTCTTGCCGATGTATACAGTGTTCTCCTCTGCCATGCTTTCCTCCAAAGCCCAGCTGGGACTTCTTCTAACGTTGCTGGTTCGTATATATTGATTACTAAATTGAGGGCGTTCTGCGAAGGAATTCGCTGATTGCCGTTGAGGTCGAGGTCATATCCATCGATGGTTGCGGCTGCAATGGTCGCCGGCGAAACGATAGGCGCGGACGAGATCCTGACCTATAGCCTTGAAATAAATGCATGTCATTGCCAGAGATGTCATGAAGACGCTAGACAGGAAGACGAATAGGTTGAGGGGCATCGTTCGCTCAATGGGTTCGGCCGCGGTGGCCTTTTCCGGCGGGACGGACTCAACTCTAGTCGCCAAGATCGCCAAGGATGAGCTAGGAGACAGTGCTCTGGCAGTCACCATCAACTCCCCCATGTATCCAGGGTCGGAGCTGAGGAACGCCAAGGCTGTCGCCCAGAAGATCGGCATCAGGCATTTGGTAATCGATGTCGACCCCACTAGGGACAAGTCATTCATATCCAATCCTCCAGACAGATGCTACCTCTGCAAGATCGACGACCTCAAGCATATCCGAGGTATCGCTGATGAGAGAGGGCTCAGAGAAATCGTCGACGGATCGAATTCTGATGACAAGGATGATTACAGACCGGGGCTCAGGGCAAAGGAGGAGATGCGTGTCAGAAGCCCACTTGCGGAGGCGGGACTGACGAAGGCCGACGTGAGGGCAATATCGAAAACACTCCGGCTGCCCACCGCGCAGAAGAGCTCAAGCCCGTGCCTTGCTTCCAGGATCCCTTACGGAGAGACGATCACGAAGGAGAAGCTGGCAATGATCGAGGAGGCAGAGGAGTTCCTCAAGGCAAAGGGCTTCGACGAGGTTAGAGTCAGGATCCATGGAGACATCGCTCGGATCGAGGTCTCCCCGAAGGACGTGTCGAAGCTTGCATCACCCGGGACGAGGACCACAATCACCAAGAAACTAAGGTCTCTCGGATTCACATATGTCGCCCTCGACCTGGAAGGTTACCGAATGGGGAGCCTGAACGAGGTGCTTGTCAGATGAACCCTAAGAAGATAGAGAAGGTCCTTGCCAGGCTCAGCAAGGGCGAGTGCACAGTCGGTGAGGCGCTCGAGCATCTGCGGACTCTCCCCTATGACGACCTCGAGTTCGCGAAACTAGACCATCACAGAGAACTGAGGAAGGGCATCCCCGAGGCGATCTACACGCCCGGCAAGACTGATAGACAAATCATCGACATTGCCGCGCGCACTCTGTCCAGACAGGACGAGGCGGTTTTCACACGCATAACAGAGCAACAGTATCAGAAGCTCAGGGGCAGACTCGGTCCGAGGGTCAAGTGGTACCCCGAGGCAAGGATAGTCACCGTCGGAGTAACGAAAAAACCTACGGTCGGAAGGGTCCTAGTCATCACAGCGGGCACCTCTGACATACCAGTCGCGGAGGAAGCGGCCGTCACCTGCGAGTTGCTCGGATGCAAGGTGGAAAGGCTCTACGATGTCGGGGTCGCTGGAATACACAGACTGACATCCAACGTGAGGCAGTTCGATTCCGCAGATGCGATAATCGTGCTCGCAGGCATGGAGGGAGCTCTCCCGAGCGTCGTCGCAGGCCTCACCCGCAGGCCGGTCATTGCGGTCCCCACGAGCGTTGGCTACGGAGCTGGCTTCGAGGGCATCGCTGCGCTGCTTGGGATGCTCTCGAGCTGCTCGAGCGGCATAGGCGTGGTCAACATAGACAACGGGTTCGGAGCAGGCGCCCTGGCAGCCATCATTGTGAAGAACAAACACGACAGACGCTAGTCCACTCTGGAGCCGCATTTCCTGCAGAACATGTCCGAAGATCTCGGCTTCGTCCCACAGGATTTGCAGATCCGTTCCCTCTGGAACTTCGCACCGCATTTGTGACAGAATGCATCTCCTGAATCGAGCGGGGCTCCGCAGCTAGAGCATTCATTGTCGGCCCTGGAAGACATCTCCTCAGCCGTCGGAGCGGCCTCAGGCTCTTCGGGCTCGACGCCGGCCTTGAGAGGTATGGTCTCCTCCTCCGCTTCCTGGCTGATGGCTTTCCGTGACTTGAGCGCAAGCGATAGTGCCTTTGCGTAACTGCCAGTGACATAAGCGGATTCCGCGTCCGTCAGATAGTTCTGTGCCGTACCGGTCTCAGATCCGCGCT
Source organism: uncultured Thermoplasmata archaeon (assembly GCA_964612225.1). Lineage (GTDB taxonomy): Archaea > Thermoplasmatota > Thermoplasmata > UBA10834 > UBA10834 > COMBO-56-21. The sequence goes on from CAZTFD010000077.1 coordinate 5,221, forward strand.
CGATCGCTCTGCCGATGTCCGCCTTTGCTCTCGATATCTCGAACTTGGCGCTCAAGTAGTTTCCACCATCATCCGACTGCAGCTTTGTGCCCTTGTAGGAGTCGGCCCTTGATGGTACAGACTTGGAAGAAAGTATACTCTCGGCGACCTTCTCCAGGCGCTCGGACTCGACAGGTGATTCCTGGGCCGGACCGCTCTCATCCTGCCTCCTCGACGGCGGGCCGGTCAGCTGGTCCCTGGCACTCTGGCAAAGCGCCTCACATTTGTCGTAGTCTCCTCTCTGCATCGCCAGCTTGGCTTGGTTGACTAGCTGTGCTGCAGGACCGGTATCCGCGCCCTGCCGCTGCATCACGTTGAGGACCGAGCGCGTAGTGTGAATCGAATTGAAGGCCTCGTCCTTCCTCTGGGTCGAGCGCCTGACATCCCTGCTCTTGCCACGCATGTACCTTATCTCGAAGAAGACCACGAAGAGCATGACGACGGCGAGAACGGCCACAAGAATCAACTTCTCATCGTCGGTCAACGCCAAAAGTGCCAGCTCCTTCTGGAAAAGCTGTCTGTGTTGATATAAACCCTTCGTGGTGAGTACCAGGGTCCGGACCGCACAGAAGAGATAAGGAAAAGAAGAGTGGCTGACAGCTTACCAAGCCCGTAGCGGTTTCAAACAATACGGTTCACCCTGTACCCGAAGGTACCTGGCTAGCGTATCTAGCCGCTACGGCCAAGAGGCCCCGAAGGGCCTTGGGCTTCCCGAGGGCTCGCGCACCTCAGTACCACGAAGAACGTAGGCGGGCTTAACTTCTGGGTTCGGAATGAGACCAGGTGTGGCCCCGCCACTATGGCCGTCAGACCGCTCTTCGGGCCATCTAATATCGATGTCCTATTTAAGGGTTGCCGACGCGGCTTCAGGGCCGTCATAACGCCCTTCCACGACCAGACTGGATGAGCAGCCGCTAGCCATGGTAAAAGAGAGAGTTTGAATATCATCCTGCGCCTAATCACTGATCGCATAACATGAGGAAGATAGCTGCCGTCACATTCGACCTCTGGGACACCTTGATCCAGGAGCGGCCAGGTGGGACCGAGAAGGTCGCAAGGCTCAGGATCAACGGGATCGCTTCTATTCTTGGTGGAAGGGGCATCGTTCACGATGTCGACGAGCTCGAGTCAGCGTACAGCGAGACGGGGGAGTTCCTCGCTATGACCTGGAACAAGAAGAGGGACATGCCCGTCAAGGACCAGGTACTCTTCATGCTCAGTTCGGTGGACGACAAACTCGCGAGCAAGCTAGTCCAGAAGGAACTCGAGGACATCGAGAGGATCTACGCCGAGAGCATCCTGGACAACCCGCCCATGTTGTTGCCCGGGGCGAGCGATGCATTGAGGTCCGTCAAGGAAAGGGGATACAGGATCGGACTGATATCGAACACTGGCCGAACGCCGGGGTCGGTGCTCAGGACGATGATGGGAAGGATGAGAATAATCGAGTACTTTGACACCACCACATTCTCAAACGAGACCCTTGTGAGGAAGCCCTCAGAGGGGATGTTCAGAGTCACTCTTGACAATCTGAACGTCATCCCAAAGGCCGCGGTCCACATAGGGGACGATGCGGACAGCGACATCGCGGGCGCGAAGAGGGTTGGGATGCATGCTATCCACATCATCGCTGCTGGCAAGTCCCCGTCAAAGATCGCGGACGGGCATGTCAAGTCCCTCGACCAAGTCATCGATCGAATCGAACAACTCTAGGAATATCCTTTTCAATCAGCATCATGATTCGCTCGATCGTATGAGCTCAGAGGACCTGTTCGGCCAGGCATTTGTCGATTTCTACGAAGGCAGGAAGTACGCGCTGAAGATTGAGCGAGACGATGGGTACGTGGACCCGCAGAACATTAGTCTGTACTTCCAGGATATCAGTGATTTCCCGGCAATCGAGAGGAAGGCCCTGGCACATGCTCGCGGGAAGGTTCTGGACATCGGAGTGGGTGTTGGAAGGGCTGCGCTTTACCTTCAGGACAAAGGCCTCGATGTTGTGGGGATAGACATCTCGGACAAAGCAATCGAAATCTGCAGACGGAG
>CAZTFD010000078.1:0-7287 GCA_964612225.1 uncultured Thermoplasmata archaeon
CATCTCGATGTCCAACCCCGGAGACAGCGGTTCATGGGAGCAGATGTTCGCGCAATACCTCCGAGGCATGAGGTTGATGGGCATTTGTTCGCAATACTACATCGGAGGCAACAGCTCGCTGATAGGCAGCTACTGGATGTATGCTCCGCTGTTCACAGGCGTCCCCAGCTGGGCTTCCTGGGATCCTCACTCACGGATGGATCTTATGGACACTTGGAGGTCCGTCAACACCGACCACAACGAGACATATCAATGGCTCATGGCGTTCAACGCGGCCAACAATGGTGGCGTCCTCCGGGTGTACAACCACGGAGTGATCTTGAACGAAATGCTTCTGAGTTGGATCGTTGACAACAAGACGAACACCACCTACGAGAATTGGAAGGCCACCGACGGTGAGGTTGCGAGCTACACATACGGCAGATGGAGCACCAGCATCGACTTGGATCCACTTTCTACGTCCACATTGTGGAGGTACAATGTATCGAGGAAGGACCCGACGGAGAGCGGCTATTGGCGGGTACCCGTGACGCTTGCAGTAGACATCACAGATGAGCTCGTGGAGGAAATCGAGATAGACGACTCAACATGGAGCCTCAAGATGTCCGATGGAACGCTTCAAGACCTTGCGGGGAGCAGAATAATGGATATCGGATACGACATCCGTGGGACCACTCTGTACATTTCGTACTTCTGGAATGATTCCACTCAACTGAGGATCAAAGTGCACCACCTGTCCAATCCGAGGATAACAATGGCACCTGATACGAGTGCTGTCGCATATCTGGATTACTCGACCAACTTCACTGCCACGATCGCGGACTCGGGCACATCGTCTTGGGGCCTATCGACTGACGCACCCTGGCTTTCGATCCAGCGCAGCGGCGATGGGTACTGTCTGATAAGCGGCTTGCCGACATCCCAGGGCACCTACCACGCTGAGTTGACGGTCTCCGACATCAATAGCTCGGATTCAATCAACTGGACGATCACAGTCACCCGTCCTAAGACCGTCACTGGTCAAGTCCTGGACTCCGGCGGGAGCCCTCTCGAATTCTCCTCTGTGATGGTCGTGGTCAGGGCCGGCGCCGACATCCGGGCAGTGCAGTATGGTATCACGAACGAGTCGGGCATCTACAATGTCACTTTCAATCAGGACGATTGGAGCCCAGGAGACACCCTCGAGGTGTCCACGGCCAATGGCTCCGAGACCGCGATCAATTCCACGGATGCTGATGTATACGCCGGCCAGGTGATCGATTTGCGATTCGCCGCGCCCATTCCTGAGATAGGGAGTTCCATCGGACTGGTCCTGGCAGTCGCGTCCGCGATCATCGCCGTGTTCGGCTATGCGTTGTCCAGAAGGCGCAGATGAGCCGGTTCAGTGCCTTCTCATCAGTGTCTTTTCTGCATCCTTGACGATCTTTGACAGATCCCTCTCCACATCCTTGTCCAAGGGTGTTGGCACGTGCTCCTTCAGGATCTTCCTAACGACGTCCTTCGCCACTTCTGTGAGAGGCCTCACGCCCTCCTTCTTGGCCCTCTCGCTCGTCCTCTTGTCGTAGAGCTGCGAGTTCCTGATCGCACCCAGCTTCAAGTGCCTCATGGTGTGCGGCTGCGCAAGGAAGTTGCCCATGTGTCCGACCTTGTCAATCATGTCGATCGCGAGCGTGTCCGTGTTGACATCGAATCCGCGCACTGCTCTGAAGACATCGGAATAGATCTCGTTGTCGATGACGAGCATCTCGTAGCTGGCAGCGTTCTCCCAGGCTCCTCCGATGCCGGACAGGTTGTCTGCCCCCGCCATCGCGGGTATCATGGCCGTCGTCGCGCGCTCGATACCCGCCTGAATGTCAAGCATGTTGCCATCCATCGTGACGCCATACACATCGGCTATCATCTTGTACTTGTGAGCTATCTGTACTGTTGCCGCGGACGCAAGTGCCATCTCCGGCATTCCCCAGACGTTCTTGCCTGTCCGCAGGTCCATCATGCTGAGCCTTCCGGAGTACTGTATCGGCACCTTGGTTGTGACCGTATGGACGAGCATTACTCCAGAGAGCAGCTCGGCGTTCTGCTGCGCGAGGCCGCCTGCTAATGTGATAGGAGCGGTTCCTCCAGATATCGGGCAGGGCACCAGGTCGACCGGGACACCATACTCCGCACCTCTCACAATCACATCAGATGCGTGCGCGTCGAATGTGAGAGGGCTGCTAGGTGACCCATAGACGTCCATCATCGGCCTCTTCCTGAGCTCCTCCTTGCCCCCAGCGATGCACTCCCACATCTTCGCGAGGATGTCAACTGTCGGGACGTTGAGGGCGTAGCCGGAAACGCACTTACTGGTGTTCTTGATCATTGCCTCCGTCGTTTTGATGACCAGCATCTCAGGTGGGACATCAGTAGCGACGACAAGATTGCCTATTGAGTGGACGTTCTCGAGCGCGTCCATCACTTTGGTGGCGTCCTCGACATCCTTCAGGGTAGACATTCTCAACTCTCCGGTGTCGAGGTCCATCATGTTCGGGTTCCCACCTAGAGGATGCGCGAACATGTGCTCGCCGTCAAAACGCATGTCGTTCTTCGGATCCCTAGCATAATTCGTACCGTACGGCATGATGTGCTTGATCGTCTCTTCCGTCATGCTCCTCGGGAATGTGATGACATCCTTCCTTGTCGGATGCTTCACTGCTCCCGCCTTGAGCAGCCTCTTCTGAGAGTCCTCGCTGTCGAATCTGACACCAGTCTTCTCGAGGATCTTCAATGATGCTTCGTGAATCTCGTCGACTTGGTCGTCGGTGATGACTTTCAGTCTGAACCGCACCTTGATTCCTTCCATGTTCCTTCGCCTCTCGGACCCTGGTCGAGCATGCTGGCCACGCTCGTTCGGACCTATCATTCAAGGGCTATGGCAAACGCTTACAAATACGTGTTGGTCTGGAAAAACAGCGAACCATAAGATGTCGAGAGCGCCCAACCAAGGGTTCCGTCCGTTCTCCAAACCCTTTCGATTTCCTTCCCTATGATCCTTTCCGAGCTCGTCGACAACCAAAGCTTGCTCACCTGAAATGAATCCTCGTCGCAAGTGCGCACGCAATCGTGACGATCCCGACGACGACACTTATCGGCAGGATTCCGAACTCCGGTATCGGGGTGACGTCTTGGTTCCATTCCCACGTATCATTTCCGAAGGATATTCCGGGATTCAAAATTACTCCCCCGAAGACGACGCCCCGGCCAGTAATCGCATCGAGGGCCATCGCATGGCCATATCTCGGGTCAGGGGCGTTGACCTGTTCCACCTCCGTCCAATTGTTCATCTCGGTGTCGTACATCCAGGCCTCATTCGAGCCCCCATAGGCAGAATTACCCCCAAACAGCACCGTTCTATCGATGATTGGTTCGTAGACGACGCACGGACGTATCCTAGCCGAGGGGTGGTGGTCGGAGGTGACGTTCGTCCAGGTGTTCGCATCAAGATCGTACTGCCAGGTGTCACCAAGAACGCCGTCCTCAAAGAGCGACGCGACATCCCATCCCAGGAACCCCCCGAACATTACGAACTTGTCCGACTGCACGTCATAGACCATCCTATGGCTATCCCTCGCGGGCGGTGGGTTGGGCGGGTTGAGGTTCGTCCAGGTATTGTTCAGGCGGTCAAAGCACCAAGTGTCGTTCAGTGACACTGTTTCTAGGTCCGGCGAATATGTGATGTTGTTCCCACCGAACATTACCATCCTCCCATGGCGTGAGTCGTAAGCTGCGGCTCCCTCGGTCCTCGGTGGTGGAGGTGTGGCGGAGTGAAGGTTCGTCCATGAGTTCTCCGAGGCGTTATATGCCCAGGTCTCGGGAGTGGTCTCTGCAAAATACCCGACACCGAACAATATGAGCTCGTGGAAGGTGTAGTCATACGCATATGCCGGCCACGCGGACGGCCCCGCGCCTGCCACGGACAGGTTCTGCCATGTGTCCGTCAGACTGTCGTAGGTCCATGTGTCTTCGAGACTGGACCCACCCATGCTCGCCCCGCCGTACATGATATACTTCTCGATGACAGGATCGTACACGAAAGCGCAGCCAACTCTCTGACCTGGGTTGTCGTCCGAGGTAGTCTCGGTCCAAGTGATCTTGAGCACTAGCGACTCAGCGGATGCGAGAGACGCCGACAATAGACAAGCGACAACGGCTGTCGCGACCACCATCGAGACAAGCGATGAACCACTCGTCATCTTCCCCCTTCGTCCTCGAGGAGATGCGGATGACTCTATATGGTCGTTTTGGGAGAACCTGATTGGTTAGTCAGTTTCGGCAGACAAGTACGTGTTGATTGCGGGTCGATAGCTCTTGCTTTCGGCGACAACGCCTAAAAGTTCATTAACTGGCGATAATCTCGCTCCGCGCAGGCTGATTCAGTCCCTCAAGGGTGGTGAACAATTGGGCGTCAACGACAACCGAGAAAAGGGACACTATCCAACTATTGTTCTGTTGGTCCTGGCGTCAATAGCTATCATGGTCATGTATGTCGAGGCCATGGCATTCCCGTCTCTTGAGAAGGTGATGTCCTCCTACGACCTTGAGTACCCAGAAGACGTCCCCTTGGCCTCTTGGCTGATCACGATCTATCTCGTCGTCGGAGCCGTTGCAATACCGGTCTTCGGGAAGCTGGGGGACATCTACGGCAAGAAGAAGATGCTCACGATCGCCATGCTGATCTACAGTATTGCGGTCACATTGACCGGCTTTGCCAGGGACATGTCCGGATCGTTCTACGTATTACTGGGTTTCAGAGCCTTCCAGGGATTGGGCATGTCGATGTTCCCCCTCGCCTTCTCTCTCATCAGGGACGAGTTCCCGGTCGAGAGGATCGCTGTCGCCCAAGGGGTCATATCCGCCATGTTTGGAGTGGGGACGGCCATCGGATTCGTCATCGGCGGGTTCGTCGTCGATAAATGGGGTTGGCAGTGGACATACCATACGGTGATCCCATTCTCATTGGCCATGACCGCATTCGTTGCCTTCAAGATAAGGGAGTCTCCAGTTCGGCTGAAGTCGAAAGTGGATTACCCTGGAGCGGCATTCCTGGGATTAGTGCTCCTGGCGTTCCTGGTCGCAGTGACCGAGGGCACCAACAGAGGCTGGACCGACCCGGTCATCCTATCGTTGTTCGCAATTTCTGTTATCGCGCTCGCTGGGTTCGTCGTTCGCCAGACGAATACACCATATCCGCTAGTCAGGCCGTCCCTCATGAAGGTGAAGGACATCGCGCTAACGAACACGATCGGATTCTTCATCGGCTTTGGCCTGTTCGGCGCGCAGTCCGTGATCGCGCTGATGGCACAGTTCAAGTTCGGCCTGGACCCGCTGCACACCGGAGTGCTCATGCTGCCTGTCTCGGCCGTGTCGCTGATCATGGGTCCGACAGTCGGCATGCTCGTCAAGAGACATGGTCCGAAGTGGCCCGTGGTGGTCGGCATGATCATACCGATCATCGGGTTCGCGTACCTCTACTTCTTCAACGAGACCCAGACAGACCTAGTCGTGGGTCTCACGATAATGGGAGGAGGGATGTCTTTCGCCATGGTCGGGAGCATCAACATGATCATCATCTCGACCCCACAACGCGAGACCGCCATATCGAGCGCTATGAACATGATCATCCGTACCAGCGGAGGTGTTGTCGGGCCCGCGGTCGCTACGGTCATCCTGTCGGCGTACAAAGACCCGGTTTTCAGCCCGATCACTCACGAGATCGTCGGGTACATCGCGAGCGAGGCCGCCTACCAATACGTATTCCTGTTGAGCGCGGTGGCAATGGCTGTGGCGGCGTTGATGGCCATCTTCCTGACGGATAAGCGCGCTTTAGGGGAAGGCAAAGGATTTGCGGTCAGGAGTCTCGGCAACGGCATGGGAAGAAACAAGCGCGACAAGATCTAAGACACTCGCATGAGAGTCTGATCGGCCGCATGCTATTGGTCTTGGACAGAAAGCCAGCTGCTCGGGACTCTCTTTAGCCGTTCTTTGACCGTAATACGTGATGCTTCTCTGATTGCCTCCTCGCTGGCATGTTTCGGTCTCCAGCCCAGCTTCGCCATCTTCTTGTTCGATAGGAGGAACCTCGGGACGTCGCCCTTCCATCCGCTTTCGCCACCAGTGTACTTGATCTTGACATTCCTTAGTCGCGCTTCCTCTATCAGCACTTCGACGATCCTTTTGACTGATATCTGGTCATCCGCGCCGAGGTTGAAGTAGTTCAGTCTTTCTTTGGCATGCTTGAAACCGTAGATCATCCCGTCCACGCACTCCTCTACCAGGAGGTAGGATTTCTTCTGCTTGCCGTCTCCGAGCACCTCGAGCGTCCTTTGGTTCTTGTTGAGTTTCTCGACTAGGTCGAACAGAATGCCGTGAGTGCTCCTGTGGCCGATGATGTTCGCGAACCTGTAAATATAGGATTTGATGCCGTACAGCTCAGCGTAAGCGGATACGAGTCCCTCGCAGGCCAGCTTCGATGCGCCGTACAGTGAGATCGGCAGGCAAGGCCCGTAGTCCTCCGGCGTGGGGATCACACTCGCCCTGCCGTATATCGTGGATGTGGATGAGAACACGAATGATTTGATGTCGTTCCTGCGGGCGCACTCGAGCACGTTGTATGTGCCTATCGTATTCTGTTCGAGGTCCACCATCGTGGACTTGGTCCCCTTTCTGATGTCGGGGTTTGCTGCCAGATGCCATACGCTCTCGTGTCCCCTCATCTCTTTCGTGAGCTTGGCCACGTCGAGAAGGTCCCCTTTGACGAATCTGAAGTACTCCTCCCCGAAGTGCTCAGAGATGAACTCCTCCTTTCCAGCGCTGAGGTTGTCGTAGACCGTGACCCCGTTCCTCTTCGCAAGCCTGTCGACGATCGCACTGCCTATGAATCCAGCGCCACCCGTGATGAAGTAAGTCATTCCGCGCTCCTCCTGAAAGCATCCTTTGTCTTATGGACCTCATCGGGAGACTTGGCTAATAAAGTTCTCGCTCTTCGGCGTTCCGGCTCAGCGAGCTCCAGAATGAATCGCAGCTGCGATGATGGATGAGACGACTTCGATGTACCTGATCATAAGCGGATCAGGGAACTTGTTCGTGAGGGTACCTGGGTACTCGATCCATCCGAGGAGATCCTTGTTGGGACCGACTATCAGCGTGTCGATGAAATCGGCCTCCAACGTGTCCTCGGCGAGCCTTCGCCTCAGCTTTAGCAGGGCCGGACGGTTGACGACGATCTCATCCTCCTTTGGGAGGGGGTTGTCC
>CAZTFD010000079.1:0-7204 GCA_964612225.1 uncultured Thermoplasmata archaeon
GGAGAAACGTGACCCACAGACAGCCCTCTGCTTCCACCTGAGAATCTTCCATCCGTGACGAGGGCGACCGACTCGCTCAAACCCATTCCCGCAAGGATGGCGGTCAGGCCGAGCATCTCGGGCATGCCAGGAGCACCTTTCGGACCCTGATACCTTACGACGACCGCATCACCCGGTCTTATCTTGCCCGCGAGCATGGCATCGGTTGCAGACTTTTCCGTGTCAAACACTTTGGCTGGGCCTTCGAATCTCCTCATGGCAGCTATGACTGCCGATTGTTTGACAACGCATCCTTCCTCTGCCAGGTTGCCCCAGAGAATCGCAATACCGCCCTCCTCGTGGTACGCCTTGTCCAAATCACGAACCACATCGCTGTCCTTGACCTTGGCATTCTTCGCGATCGCCAGGATACTGTCGCCTCGAGCGGTCCTTTCGTCTTTGAGCTTCGGGGCGAGCCTCGAAAGGACTGCCGGGATTCCTCCTGCTCGGTCCAAGTCGATCATGAAGTGGTCACCGCCGGGCTTCAGAGCCACTATGTGCTTCGTCTCCCTGGATATCTGATCGAATAGGTTCAGTTCCAGAGTGATTCCGAATTCCTTGGCGATAGCAATCATGTGAATACATGTGTTGGTCGACCCACCGATTGCATTGTCTACTCTGAGTGCATTCTCGAAACTCCCACGAGTCACGAAATCTCTTGGTTTGACATTCTTGATGGCGAGCTCCACCGCAAGCGCGCCGGTCTTCCGGGCGATCTCCAGTTTCTCATCTGAGATGGCATGAGACGTGGCGCAACCGGGCAGGCTCAGTCCCAAAGCCTCGGTAAGGCAAGCCATTGTATTGGCAGTGAACAGTCCTGAGCACGATCCTGGACCGGGGCATGCCCTCTTCTCAATCTCGACGAAATCCTCTTGGGTGATACTTCCTGCCGTGAGTTCACCGACTGCTTCGAAGATCGATATGACGTCGAGCTTCCTGTCCTTGTAGACCCCGGGCATCATCGGGCCACCGGTGAGAATGACAGACGGTACATTGACCCTGCCGCAAGCCATCAACATTCCGGGTGTTATCTTGTCGCAGTTCGTGACTCCTACCCACCCGTCGGCCAAATGTGCCTCTACCATCGCTTCTACGCTGTCGGCTATGATCTCTCTGGATGGCAGCGAGTAACGCATCCCATCCAATCCCATTGCTATCCCGTCGCAGATGCCCGGGACGCCGAACTCATAGGAAACGCCACCCGCATCTTCGATGCCCTTCTTGACCTCCGCCACGAGCTTGTTTAGATGCATGTGACCGGGGATGATCGTGTTGAACGAGTTGGCGACGGCTATGAGCGGCTTGTCCATATCCTTGTCGTTCATGCCCAGAGCCCTCAGGAGGCCTCTTGCAGGGGCTCTAGCCAGGCCCTTCTTGAGCGTATCGCTCCTGAGCGCTTTGTCGGGATGGTTTTTCACCATTTTCACTCACCCAGTTTGAAGTCACTGTGAAGCGCCTCGACAGCTTTCTTCGCATCGACCTTCTTGATTATGAACGATATGTTCAGCTCCGAGGAGCCCTGGGCGATTGCCCTGATGTTCACTTCGTTCTTGGCCATGGTCCCGAAAACTCTAGCGGCAACTCCGGGAGTCCCCCTCATGCCCGCTCCGACGACAGCGACGATGCTTAACCCCTCCTCCACGGAGACCTCCCTAACCTGTTTCGAACCAAGCAACGAGAGTTCGAGCGCGTTCTGTGCCCTCGTCCCACTGATCTTCGGTATTGCTAGCGTGATGCTTTCCTCTGAGGAGCTCTGAGATATCATGAGCACATCGATGTCCTCGTCCGTGAGTATCTGGAGCACCTTTGCTGCAAGCCTGGGGGTCCCCACCATGCTCGCACCGCTTACCGTTATCAGGCTGACATCGTTGATGTTGGTAATGGCCTTCACGACGTCCCCAGTCTTGACCTTCACCGCGCTCTCGATTGCCGTACCCTTCGCTTCGGGATTGTGTAGGCTCTTGACTCTGAAAGGTAGTTGGTACTTCGTAGCGCACTCGAGAGCCTTTGGGTGGATGACCTCGGCGCCGAAATGCGCCAGCTCCATCGCCTCCGCGAATGAGATGGTCTGAATCATCTTCGCGTTCTTCACGATCTTCGGGTTGGCGGTCATCAAGCCGTCGACGTCCTTCCAAACCCAAACCTCATCGGCCTTGATACCAGCGCCGATTATGGATGCGGTGTAGTCAGAGCCCCCTCGCCCGAGAGTGGTCTGAACATCGTCCTGGGTGGCTGCTATAAAACCTCCAATGACAGGGACAAAGCGCTCCTCCAGCAACGGATTGAGGTTCTCGCGCACTTGGTGGATCGTTACATTCATCAAAGGATTGGCATCTCCGAAATGGTCGTCGGTGACTATTCCCGCCTCTCCTCCAGTCATCGCTTTGGATTTCATACCAAGGTCTTCGAGCACTCCTCGGAGTATCGGCGCGGAGAGCTTCTCGCCGTAGCCGATCACGAAGTCCTTCGACCTCGGCGTGAGCTCGCCGATGTGCGCGATGCCGTACAGGATATTGCTGAGCTCTTCCAGGCGCGAGCTTACGTCCGTCATGGTCCTGCTTAGGATATGCTCGTCCATGATCGAGCCTTCGGCGGCCTTCTTGTGGACCGAGGTTGCAGTCTCCATGAATTCTCGGACGGCCTTCTTGTCCCCCTTGCTGGCGCGCTTGGCAATCGTAATCAGGGAATCAGTGATCCCGTACAAGGCCGATGTGACGACCACCAGCTGATTGTCCTCCTTGTGGAACTTGCGAACTATCGTTCCCACTTTCCTCAGCTTGTCGCCGTCCGCGACACCGATACCGCCGAACTTCATGACGAGTTTCATGGTTGGATTCCTCTGAGATTAAGATCCGATAAGAATACCTATCGGGCGAATGTCCTCCTGATCTCGATCAGATCCCTGATAATCGAGCTTGCGGTTTCCTTTCCTCCTGCTCCCTTGCCGACGAGGGTTATCTCGCCAGCTGGATATGTATCGAATGAAATCGCGTTGAATGTGCCGCTGACGTTCAACGGGTGCGTCACGGGTATCTCCAATGGTGATACGCTGGCTCCCTTTTCGACCCTGCCGATGAGCTTGACCACGTTGCCCTTGCCCTTCGCGACATCCATGTCCTTCTTCGTCACTCCGGTGATTCCAGTAATGTCCACATCTTTGATTGACATGCTGGTTCCGAGCACGTAGTTGGATGTGATCACGAGTTTGCATGCGGTATCGAACCCGCCAATGTCGTAGGTCGGATCCGCTTCCGCATATCCTAGCTTCTGTGCCTCGGCTAGAGCATCCTTCATCGCGACCCCTTCGGCCGACATCTTGCTGAGGATGAAGTTCGAGGTGCCGTTCAGTATCCCGCTGATGGACCTGATCTTGCTCCCCTCGAGGCACTTTTTCGCAAAATCCAGGACGGGCGTGCCGCCTCCTACTGTTCCGCTGAACTTGAACATGACTTGGTTGTGATGGGCAAGCTCGATCAGTGCTGGCATGGCGATGGCCAGCGGTCCCTTGTTCACGCAAATGACGTTCCTACCCTCTTTCATTGCGGTCTTCAGGTGGCTCAGTCCTGGTTCGCCCTTCTTGAGTTCGGTCGGTGTGCTCTCGACCACGACCTCGCATTCAAGTTCCTTGATGACTTCCAGGGCAGACTTCCCTGGATGGTACGCGCCCGCCCCGAGACCCTCCAAAGTCTTCATTGATCGCTTGGACGCGAGCGCTTTCTTGATATCAATGCCCTCTGGCGAGATCGCAGCCCCATGGTGGTCGACTATCCCTACGATTTTTGGCCTAAGGCCATAGTCCAATTCGAGCTTCCTCGCTTCCTGGTCCACGAGCTCCGCGAAGCTCTGACCGACCGCCCCGAAGCCCACCAGGATGACCCTCATCTCAGGTCGCCCCCAACAGCCTCTGGAGGGCCTCGATCGAAGCTTCGATCGTCACAGGTGTCATGCTCTGGGAAATCGCAATATCCGGGTCCTTGAGCCCGTGGCCGGTCGATACGCAGACCACATTCGAGGATTTGTCGAGTACGCCAAGCTCCAGATCCTTGATGAGACCCGCGACTGCCGCTGCACCCGCCGGTTCTGCGAACACTCCCGCGAGCTTGGCCATGGACTTCTGCGCCTTGAGGATCTCCTCATCGGAGACAGTCGTTGCAGAACCTCCTGATTCTCTGATCGCTCTGACGGTCTTCTTCCAGTTCGCAGGGTTGCCTATCCTGATCGCCGTGGCGACTGTCTCAGGTTTCTTGACAGGAGAGAGCTCATCCTTTCCGGTCCGGAACATTTCTGCAATCGGCGCTGCCCCCTCCGCCTGGATCCCTCTGATGATCGGGTGTCCTGGAGTGAGCCCCATGCTCTCGTATTCTTCGAACCCTTTCCAATACGCGGCGGAGTTGCCACCGTTTCCCACGGGGATGTAGAGGTACTCTGGACTGCTGCCGCCGAGCTGGTCGCAGACCTCGTAAGCGGCTGTCTTCTGACCTTCTATCCTGAATGGGTTGACCGAGTTCAGGACGTACATCCCGAGTCGGTCTGACGACTTCATCACGATATCTAGGGCCTGGTCGAAGTTGCCATTGACAGTCACGACCGTCGCCCCATGCATCATTGCCTGAGCCAGCTTGCCCAAGGCGACCTTCCCTGCGGGAATGAGGACGACGCACCTGACGCCAGCAAGGCCAGCATACGCCGCAAGGGATGCCGATGTGTTGCCCGTCGAGGCGCATGTCACGGTCTTCATCCCTAGTTCAACCGCTTTCGTGATGCCTACCGTCATTCCTCTGTCCTTGAAGGATCCGGTAGGATTCGTTCCGTCGAACTTGATGTGGAGGTTCTTGATCCCGATCTTCTCTGCTAATCTCTTGCATTCGATCAGGCGGGTGCCGCCCTCGCCAAGGGAGAATACTCGCGCCTTGGGCCCGACCGGGATGAACTCCTTGTACTTCCAAACCGAAATCGGTCTTCTCTCGAATTTCCCGTCTGATGCCCTCTTGAGCGCAGCGTCGCAGTCCATCTTGATCTCCAGAAGGTTGCCGCACGAGGTGCATGCATAGGCAGGGCTAGCCATATCATGCGCCTTGCCGCACTCGATGCACCTCATCTCGAAGGAGACCATGGGGTACCCCACCTGATGCGCCCTCTATGGTTAGTGGAAATATAATCTCTTCGCACATCTGGATGCAGGATACGGCCCCTCCTGGCTTGTTTCGGAGTGCACAATTATGTCCATGATGCGGATGGTGCGCGTATCTTAATATCCGAGCACGGCATGCACTTGTAGCCAGGTGTCTTGGATGAGGTGTGAGCGAGCTGTTGTGTCGTCTCCTTCAACAATCGCCAATTTCGGTCCTGGCTTCGATTCGTTCGGGCTCTGCTTGGAGTCTCCCAGGGACCTGGTGTCCATAAGACGAATGCCAAGGGGAAGGTACGAAGTCAAGGTCGTCGGGAAGTACAAGGTCCCGACCAACCCCTCCAAGAACACGGCCTCATATGCCGCAATCAAGCTGGCTGAACTCTGCGGCTGCGAGGACATTGGATTCTCGATGACCATCAGGAAGGGCATGAAACCAGGAAGCGGTCTTGGAAGTAGTGCGGCATCCTCCGCTGGAGGCGCTGTGGCGATGGCGACGATTCTGGGGCTGCGAAACAAGGAGATAATCCTAGAGGCGGCGGCCATGGGGGAGGAGCTGGTCGCGGGTGCACGTCATTTCGACAATGTGTCGGCCGCGATATACGGCGGGTTCACCGTCGTCTCCGACCTCGATACAAGGACGGTTCTGCAGATTCGGCCTCCTAAGTTCCAGATCGTGGTCGCACTACCTGAGATATCGGTCGAGACAAGAAGGGCTCGGGAGATGCTCCCTGAAACGGTCTCAATCAAGGACGCTGTATGCAATGTCGGATGGGCCTCGGGGATGCTGCATGCCATGATGAAGCGGAACGTGCGAATGATCGGGTCGTACCTTGATGACAGGCTGGCACTGCCCTATAGGATGTCCTTGATTCCTGGATATCAGGAGGTCCGATCAGCAGCCATGAACGCCGGCGCATACGGAGTCTCGATTGGCGGATCCGGGCCGGCGGTTTTCGCTATCACTCAGGGCAATGCCGTCCGAATCAAGAAAGCCATGCTGGTCGCATTCAAGAATAGCGCTGGTCTCAAAGCCAGCTCGTTCATCACAGTACCTGGAACTGGAGCAAAGGTGGAATCCTCGAGCTGAATCCACGATCCCTCTAGAATACGATCCGTTCGCCCGGCACTCTCGGGAATAGAGTGACATCCCTGATGTGCTTCTGACCTGTGAGGAAGCGTACCATCCTTTCGATGCCCAGGCCGCCTCCGACCGTCCTTGGGATGAGGCCTTGCCCTGAGACCTTGAGGTAGGTTTCGAATGCCCGGACATCGGTCTTCCTCTCGTTCATCTTCCGGAGTATCTCATGGTGCTCCCACTCCCTCTCGCCGCCGGAGAGCGCCTCACCGTAGCCTTCCGGCCAGAAGATATCGTAGTTGTGGTAGTAGCCTCTCTTCTCCTTGTCCTCTCGGTCGTAGAATTCTCTTCGGAAGTTCAGGATCCAGAACGGGTCTTTGGCCCGTTCGGACATGATCCTCTCGAAATGCTCGCCGTGCTCCTTCAACAGCTCCTCCGATTCGTATACCTTCAGAGGGATCTTGGGCACCGTCAGCTTCCGGTCGAGCGCAGCAAGGTCGTCGGAGCATTCCTTCTTGACGAACTTGAAAACATATGCTATCATCCCGTCGACGAAGGCGATGAAGTCCTTCTTCGTCTTGTCTTTGAATTCAATATCCACCTGCGTGAACTCGAATAGGTGCCTCCCACTGTCCTTGAGTCTTCCTTCTTCAAGCCTAACGTTGGGGGACATGAAGTAGATCTTGTCTATGCCGTTGTTGAGGAGCGAGAGCTGCTTGTGGAGGATCATGCTCTTGGTCAGGTGCAGCTTCTGGCCGTAGTACTCTACAGTCGCTGCGAAGTGGGCATGGTTCAGAGGGTCCGTTTCTGGCGACAGGATGATTGGCATCGCCTGAACGACATCGTGCTTGTACATGTAGTCATGAATGCCCTTCAGTGCTGCGGTCTGGACGTTCAGTATATGCCTGCGCTTCTCAACTCTTATGTGCGACAACGCTTCCTTCATTGCGATCCTTGCC
>CAZTFD010000080.1:0-7044 GCA_964612225.1 uncultured Thermoplasmata archaeon
GCCGTAGATCACGGGTGCACCGGGCGAGAAGGCCTGCATGATGCAGACCACGGCTAGGGTCTCAGCGTGGTCCACTACCAAGTCTCCTGCAAGGGTTATGGGCCCGCTGACGCCTGCCTGTGCCATGCCTGTGATATGTATGGGTACGTGGTTCTCAGCCCAGACCATCGCGGCGTCCGTCGCAGTCCCGTCGAGCATCAAGGGGGACATGGTGCACAGCATGGCGGAGATGTAGTGTCTCTTTCTGAGTTCCTCAAGCCCGCCCACGACCTCGGCCGCCATCTTGACCTGCGTCTTGGCTTCTTCAATAGTCGTTGTCGATTCCGAGAGGATGTGCTTCTGAGTGTTCTCCATGGAGACCTTCATCCCGTGGATGACGTGGGTCTTCTCCGGCATATCGGACGCGACGACCATCGGCTCGTAGATGCTGACATACGGAAGATAGTCGCTTATCACAGCCGTCTTCCTGATATCCTCCAGGACGGGCCTCCTGCGGGTCTTCTTGGCCGAGTCCCATACGGAGACGCCACATCCGTCCGTGGTGTAGTAGCTGTGGGTCCCGTCGAGTGGCAGGTCGAATTCCTTTGTCCTTCCTGCAAGGACGATCTTCTGCGGCGCCTTGCTGATGAGGGACTTGACGACGTCCTTCGGGAACTTCACATCGGGGCTCCTGTCATCGACGATCGCCCCTGCCTTCTTCAGCACGGCCCTGGCGTTCTTGCTGTGTATCCTCACTCCAGTCTTCTCCATGACCTCGAGGGCTGCCTCGTGGACCATTCTCTTATCGTTCTCACTCATCGTGTCTGCCGGTTTCTGTATTCTGAACCTCTGCGCGAAGTCTGTCATCTTCCTCACTTCCTCCTGACACGCATCAGGCGTTGTGCTCTTCTCGGATATGCGAATGGTAATGGTTTGCCTCGGAACTCGCCGATACGATCGAAAAGAACTCAGTTCCTACGTCGCTCCAGAGCATCGGCCCCGAAGCTCTTCGAGTACTCTCTGACGAGGCTATCGATGTTCTTTCTGGCCTCGGTCTCGAGCGGCTCAGGGTGATGCGAGTTCAGGAGCTCCATCATGCGTTCTTTGGCGCGCCTCTTCGCGTCCTTGGAACCCATTTCGTCCCACTTGGTCCTCGTCCACCTGTCCGAGAGAATGGGTTTGAGGTGCTCCTTCCGGAATTTGATCATCGTGTCCTTCTGCTTCAGATAGTTGCCCATCGGGCCCGCTTTGGCTATCACGTCGACCGAGAGGGTGTTCTCATTCACCTCTATCCCCTCAGCGAACCTTAGGGCATTGGACGCGATCTCGTCATCGATGATCAATTGGACGGGAGAAAACGTGTTGAACGCCTCCGTGCTCCCGATGAACAGATCCGAAAAGTCCGCGCCTGCTGATGCGGCTGCCAGCGCAGCGAAGGCCTTCTCATAGGCAGCCTGCTCATCGACAGCCTTCGAGTCGCTCTGCACGCCCATGTTGCTCGGCAGTCTGTAGTACTTCGCAAGTTGGACGGCACCCACGCCCATGAGAGAGAACTCTGGAGACCCCGTCGCGGACATTCCTGTCCGCATGTCGAGAGGACAAGACACTGACCCGTAGATTATCTTCGGAGCCTTGGTCACGCAGCTTGCGATCACGATGGAGCTGAGCACCTCTGCATTCTGCTGGACGAGTAGTCCAGCGATCGATGCTGGAGCAGTACCGCCTGCAAGGGCCATGACAGTCACAAAGACCGGCATGTTCATGCTAGAGTACCCGAGCAACGCCTCGAGCATCGTGTGCTCGTGCGAGAGTGGGCTTATGGGGTCGACATACCCGCAGAACAGGGGTTTCTTGCGAAGCATTTCCCGGTCGCCGTAGATGGCCTCGCCGATCCTCATGGAGAGCTCGACATCGTTCTTGTCCGCACTTCCCCCGAAGGTCAATTTGGATGAGTTGATCAGGCCAGCGGCCATCGAAACGACTCTCTTTGCCTCGTCCGGGACGTCGCTAGCGGATATCGGGACGTAAGCGATCTTGACGTTCTCGAGGGCGTCGAGCAGCTGGCAACAGAGAATGCCGTCCGCGAGCGTTGAAGGCCTTGCCTTGTCGGTCTCTGGATCAATGTAGTAGACGCCTTCAGCTCCGGGGCCCATCTTCGTCTTGCCATCAACGACTTCGATAGTGTTCTTCTCGCTCCGTGCATGCCATTTGAAGTTGTGCTTGCAGCTCTTGACAGCCTCCATCACAACTGATTCTGGCATCTTGACGATCTTGGTTCTCCGGTCGACCACCAACCCCTTCTTCTCGAGCAGGTCGAGGGTCTCGTCGGACTTGACGAGGACGCCGGTCTTGTCAAGAACCTGGAGCGTGGCGCCATGGATGGCCTCCAACTGATCCTTTTCCAGCACCTTCAACATCTGTCTCTTGGAGACCATGGGACCGCACTCCTTTTGCCGGAGATAGATCCAAGTTGGCTGACTCCCGAAGAGCAATGCGTTCGACAGTCTATGAATCAGGCTATCCGGCGGCCGGACAATATCCTTCACTTAGATAAATGGATGCCCAAGACTTTAAGAAATCCTGTTCTACGAACAATCAATTTGACGATTAAGTCAGAGACCCTCGCATCAAAGCATTTATCTTGCCCGGTCACAATGGCGACGCTGGATGCACGATAGTTTTGTCGCCATTCTCAGCAGCGGGAGTTGCGGCAACTCGGCCCTTGTCATGTCAGAAGGCTCCGGAGTTCTCATAGACGCCGGGATATCATGTCGAGAGCTCGAACGCCGGATGTCGCTCTTCGGTGCAGAGCCGACGCAAATCGAGGCTGTCGTGCTCACTCACGAACACACTGATCATGTCCGGAGCGCCAAGAGATTCAGCGAAGAGTATTCCGTGCCCGTGTACGGGACTCGAGGTACCCTGGCACTCACGCCGCTCGACGGTGTGGAAACCGTATCCTTTCCTCCGGGCAAGACCTTCACGATAGGTTCGCTGCATCTGAAGCCGTTCACCATCCGCCACCTCGCGGCCGAGCCCGTGGCATTCTCCATCACGGTCGGCTCGAAGAAGGCCAGTATAGCATCCGATCTGGGATGCATCACAGCTAGCGTCGTGCAAGAGATGGGTGAATCGGACCTCCTCATGATCGAAGCCAATTACGACGAGAAGATGCTCCTGGGAGGCAGCTATCCTGAGTTCCTCAAGAGAGCGATAAGGGGAGATCATGGACATCTCTCGAACGACGACGCCGGCAGGCTTTCCGCGAAGACCGCCGCCTCAAGAACCAAGAAGATCGTCCTTGTGCACCTGAGCAAAGAGAACAACACGCCTGAGAGAGCGAGGGAGACTGTGGAGCAGAGCCTCAGACGATCGAAGCAGCAGACAGAGATCGAAGTGACGGAGCATGGAGCGGCCAGCGGTCCGTTCGCACTATCCTGAGCCGATCACACTCGCTTTTCCATGTGACACGAGCGTGTTCGCGACGCCCCTCGGGAGCGAGATGATGTCTTCCTTCTTCAGTTTGTAATCCTTGTCGACACCCGCGAACGTCGGAAGGTCTTCAAGCACCCGCACAAGGACGAGCTCGTCACTAGCCTTGTCACCAGCATCGCCCATCTTCTTGTCCTCGCATGCCTTTGTCGCCGGTGCTTCAGGCAGTTCCGTCACGTCCCTCGGCTGCGTGAACCTCGGCCCAAGCTCTTCGAAGTCCGCATTCGAGTCCTTGTGCGCTCCGATGACTGAAGTCAAGCTGGAGAATAGGACCAACTCGTCGGGTGTAAGGCTTCCGGTGTCGGGATTGTCACCAGCCACCTTTCTCAACGCGAGAAGGGCTATCTTCCTCTGCCTGAGCTCGTAGACCCTCTTCGACTTGTCGATGGCCTTCTTGAGCTGGTCGTTGAGCATCATGCTGGCCTGTGACATCGGGTTCATGGCGATCTCGCGCTCGCTCTCCTTCCTGAGAGTCTTGATGTAAGCGCTCATCTTGTCGTACAGAGCGGGATCGACCTTCGTCAGCTGAGAGGACTTGTTCTCCTGTCTGAAAAGACCCATGATGTCCTCGTAGGTCATGTCCCCCCTCTCAGCGGCCATCAAATCAAGCATACATCATTAACGTATTTAGTGCTTGTGCGCTGCGCGCAGCGAAGGCAGCAACTAATACCACAGCTGGTCATTACAACCCGAGGGCGGCAGATGGTCTCGAAGGATTTCGTGAAACCACAAGGTTCAGGATGCAGCCTTTCTGTCGACGCGTCCCCGGGAGCGGCTAAGACCGAGATTGTCGGCGTCAACGAGTGGCGAGGTGCGCTCCAGATCAAGATTGCCGCAGAGCCAAAGGAGGGAGCGGCCAACGAGGAACTCCTGAGGTTCGTTGCGCAGAAGCTCGGTGTCCCCCGTGGGACCGTGAAGTTTCTCAGGGGGCAGAGGTCTTCTCACAAGGTGCTTCTCCTTCCTGTGTCCGCGGAGAGGGCAGCCTCGATCCTGAGGAGGGAATGAATGCTCTCAGCTGAGGAGCGACTCGAGCAACTCGAGAAACTGTTCGTGGAGCTTGAGGATCTCAGTGAAACAACCCCTGTGATCGTGGAAGGATCTCGGGATGTGGCCGCGTTGAAACGCATGGGGATCGTGAAGAACGTCATCGCCCTCCACAAAGGCGTCTCCGTATTCTCCTTCTGTGAGAACCTATCGAGAGAATCAAGTGCGGCCATCGTGCTGACCGATTGGGACAGGAGGGGCGGGATGCTCGCGAGAATGCTGAGGGACGGTTTGAAAGCGAACGGCGTTGAGGTGAATGATTACATCAGAAAGCGGATCGTGATGTTGTCGAAAAAGGAGATCAAGGACATCGAGAGCCTGCCGACCTTCATCGAACGCCTTCGGTCAATGGACACCGGCCGCGCCAGATAAAAGCGGATTAGTTTAGGAGATAGTAATTTAGATTAGTAACTCAATGAAACGCGCATGGCACTCTCTGAGTGTTCTCTGGAGATGCTCCAGTACCTCAAGCTGAAGTCCGTCGACGATCTCTTCAAGGACATACCGAAGGAGGTCAGGATCGATGGCCTCAGGCTTCCGGACGGGCTGTCCGAGCTCGATTTGAGACGCGAGCTCGAAGCCATGATGGCCGTGAACAAGACGGCATCGTCCCAGCCGATGTTCCTGGGAGCAGGTGTGTATCATCATTTCATACCCGCTGCGGTCAGAACGATAGTCTCCAGGGGCGAGTTCATCACATCGTACACCCCATATCAACCAGAGATCAGCCAAGGGATGCTCCAATCGCTATTCGAATACCAATCGTTCATTGCCGAGCTCACCGCGATGGATGTCGTCAACTCGAGCATGTACGACTCATCGACGGCGCTCGGCGAAGCGGTCCTGATGAGCCATAGGATCTCAGGCGGGGACACCTTCCTGATGAGCAGGGCCGTGAGCCCTGAGAAGAAGGATGTTGCGAGAACGTACGCCAGGGGAGCGGACATCAAGATCGTGGAAGTCAAGTTCGATCCTGACACAGGCCAGGTCGACCTATCTGATCTGAAATCGAAGGTCAACGACAACATCGCAGGGTTCTATTTCGAGACGCCCAATTTCTTCGGGCCGATCGAGGCGCACCCTGACGAGATCCGCAAGATCCTGGGCAACAAAACCATGGTCGTCGGTGTGAACCCGATGTCCCTTGCGTTACTCAGGCCGCCAGGAGAAATGGGTGCTGACATAGTCATCGGCGATGCGCAGGTCTTCGGAACTCCCATGAACCTCGGAGGCCCGATGATCGGCGTCTTCGGATGCAAATCGGAACACGTCAGGAAGATGCCTGGCAGGATCATCGGCCTCACGAACGACATTGACGGCAAGCGCGCGTACTGCATGACCCTACAGACAAGGGAGCAGCACATACGCAGGAGCAAAGCAACGTCCAACATCTGCACGAACGAGGCGTTGGTGGCTCTCGCCGCTGCAGCATACCTCTCCATCGTAGGTAAGTCAGGATTGAGAGGGATAGCGGCGAAGAACGTCGAGAACATGCACTCGCTCTCGACCCGGATCAACTCGGTCAAGGGATTCAAGGCGCCCCACTTCAAATCGGCACACTTCAACGAGTTCGTCGTCTCATCCGAGCTCAGCTCAGATACGATCCACAAAGGCCTGCTCGAGAAGGGAGTCCATGGAGGGCTTGTTCTGGACAAAGCCTTCCCAGAGCTCAAGCACTCAACGCTGTACGCGACGACCGAAATGCATACGAAGGCTGACCATGACAAGCTGATCGCCGCCCTGGAGGCAGTCAGATGACCTACCACCAGGCTGTCCACGAGGTCCCTATCATATTCGAGAGCTGCGAACGGCCGACGACTGCGGAGAAGTTCGACCCCACGCTCGGGGGCAAGCTCCCTCGGGAGCTTGCAAGGAAGGATCTCAACCTTCCAGACATTCCAGAAAGGGATGTCGTTAAGCATTTCATCAATCTCTCCCAGATGAACTTCGGAGTCGACAACGGCCTCTATCCTCTCGGTTCGTGCACCATGAAGTACAACCCCAAGGTGTGCGATGAGATCGTCTCGATGAGGACGGTCACGGACATCCACCCGCTCCAGGACACGTCGACGATTCAAGGCGCTCTCAAGCTGATGTACGAACTCGAGCAGATGCTGTGCGAGATTGGAGGTGTGGACGCGGTCACGCTCCAGCCCGCCGCGGGTGCCCATGGCGAGTTCACGGGCATACACATCGTGAAGGCGTACCACGAGGCGAACGGCGAGACCAGGAAGGAAGTGATACTCCCTGATACTGCTCATGGGACCAACCCGGCCAGCGCAGCGATGGTCGGCTACGATGTCCTCGACCTGCCATCCAAGGAGGGGTGCGTCGATGTCGAGGCGCTCAAGGCGGCGGTATCCAAGGACACCGCAGCGTTCATGCTGACGAACCCGAACACCCTCGGCCTGTTCGAGAAGAATGTGAGGGAGATAGCTGGCATACTGCACGATGCTGGAGCGCTCCTGTACTACGACGGCGCGAACCTGAACGCCATCATGGGCAAGACATCACCTGGGAAGATGGACT
>CAZTFD010000081.1:0-7044 GCA_964612225.1 uncultured Thermoplasmata archaeon
CCGCCGTTTCAATTACAGCAGGGTTCACACCGAATAGGTTCGCGTTGTCGTTCAGGAGAATCATATCCTTCTTCGATATGGAATAGGTGGGCTTCGACAACGCCCCTAGTGTCTTTCGCTTCAGCTCCCCTATGGATGTCATTTGCTCATTCTCCTCGAACGGATAGAGGCCGCCTCCGCGTGTGCTGGAAGCCCTTCCGACCGCGCTAGGACGTTCACTATCTTAGATAGCTTGACCGCTCCCGCCTCGCCAATACTCTGATACGGTATGATCTTTAGGAAATCATAGACGGAGAGAGAGGAGCGCATCGAAGCGACACCTTTCGTGGGAAGAATGTGGTTGGTGCCCGAACAGTAATCTCCGAATGCCACCGAGGAATACCTTCCAAGGAAAACGGAGCCGGCGTTCCTGACTTCTTTGAGGATGCGCTTCGGTTTCTCGACATCGACAAGCAAGTGTTCGGGAGCGTACGAGTTCGCGAACCTGACCGCTTCTGAGATCGATTTCGTGACGATGCAAATCGCCCCTTTCTCAGCGGCCTTGGATGCGATCTCCCCCCTGACGGCATTGGCAAGCTGCATATCCAATTCACCGGATATCCTGTCAGCGACCTTCTTCGAATCAGTAACTAGAACCGCTCGCGCGAGCGGGTCGTGCTCGAGCTGGGCGAGCATATCAGACGCGATCATCTTCGGATCCGCGTGTAAGTCCGCGATGACGAGTATCTCAGATGGGCCTGCAAGAAAATCAATTTCGCAGTCGTTCCTCACCAAGAGCTTGGCAGCGGTGACGAACGCGCCTCCTGGGCCAACGATCTTCTGCACTCTCAGAATCGACTCGGTGCCGTATGCCATCGCTGCAATGCTGTGGGCTCCTCCGACCGCGTGAACCTCAGTGACACCGCACATATCGGCAGAGGCCAGTATGGCGTCAGGCACCCTCCCAGCCCTACCTGGAGTGCATATGGCGATCTCATCGACCCCCGCGATCCTAGCCGGGACGCACGCCATCAGGACCGTGGACATGTAGTCGGCGGTGCCGCCCGGGACGTAGACTCCGACTCGCTCCAGAGGGACGACCTTTTGTCCGAGAATGCAGCAAGAGTCCCTGAACTCGAACGGCTTCAGGATCTGCTTCGAATGAAACTTCTCGATTCTCTTCCTCGCTGCAGTCAGCGCGCGAAGGAGCTCCCCTGGAATCCTTGTCTTCGCGGAGCTAATCTCCTCCTTCGGGACGGTGAGCGGCCCGCGCTTGAACCCGTCAAATGAACGAGCGAACTTGAGGAGTGCCTTGTCACCGCGATCACGGACTCCTTCCACTATTGGTCGAACCTTCTCGATCGCGTCAGTGAGGTCGACGCCCTCCCGGGTCATGACCGCATCGAGTTGGTCATCGGTCATATTCCCTAGATCGTAGGTGAGCATGTCACAGAACCATCCTTTCGATCGGCATGACGAGTATTCCCGTTGCCCCGATGCTCTTGAGCATGGTAATCACGCCATTGATCTCGTCCTCGTTGGTTACGGCGTGGATGGCCACAAGGTCATCGCGACCCATGATGTTCATGATCGTGGGACCCGACACTCCTGGCAGAAGGGTACTGAGGTTGGGCATGACGGCCTTTGGAACGTTCGCCATGAGGTACCTCTTCCTGGAAGCATTCATGACGCTTTCGATCGCGCTGGTGACCTCCTCGATTCTGGCGCGCTTCTCGACCATCGATTTTCCATTGGCGATCAGTACTGCCCTCGATTCCAGGACGACTCCGATTTCTTTCAGGTGGTTCAACTTCAATGTGGAGCCAGTCTCTGTCAGGTCAGTAATGACATCCGCAAGCCCCACCTGAGGGGCGACTTCTGTTGCGCCCGATACCTCAGCCACGTTGACAGTCTTGCCCATCTTGGCGAAGTAAGCACGCGTGAGATTGGGGAAGCAAGTTGCCACGGTGCATCCGTCAATTACCTGTTCGACCTTCTCGACTGCCGAATCATCGGGGACCGCGACGACTAAGCGGCACTTGCCGAAGTCCAGTGGCAGGAGGTTCTCTACCTTCCTGCCCGTCTCCATGACTAGATCCAGACCCGTGATCCCAAGGTCGGCGGCGCCCATCTCCACAAATTCTGGGATATCTTGAGCCCGGGCAAGGAGTATCTGGAACCTGCCCATGCCGAACTCGGCCAGGAGGGTCCGATTGCTCGAGTCAGGGATTGGAAACCCTATCTTGTTCATCAGCCTGATCGCACTCTGGTTCAGCCTTCCCTTGTTCGGGAGGGCTATCCTCACCGTCGTCACAAAGACACCTCCATTTGTCCGACCCGGGTCAGGCATACATCCAACGTGGCGTCGCCTGTTCCAAGGTATTCCAGAAACCACTCAATGGCGCATATCCTAGGCCGGGTGTATCTACCCGTGAAGGCAATCATACACGACCGAAAGCTTAGCCATGTCCTTGCGCCTCGAGCAATGACATCAAGAACTGGATGATATATATGAATTCCGGTAAGGACGGAGCACTGAAAGACCATCCGTGTACATCACCAGGGCATTATCAACTCAGATAACGAACACAATACGTTGATAAGCGGAGAATCGTCTTTAGAGCTTGGGTCGAAATCAGAGGATAGTGGTGGTCCGACCTAGATCGTGGGAAAACGACAGACCAAGATAACAAAGAGAAGCGTTACGGCGACTTGAAGAACGCCGCTATCGCGAGCA
The DNA here is from genome assembly GCA_964612225.1 of uncultured Thermoplasmata archaeon. Classification (GTDB taxonomy): domain Archaea; phylum Thermoplasmatota; class Thermoplasmata; order UBA10834; family UBA10834; genus COMBO-56-21. The sequence goes on from CAZTFD010000081.1 coordinate 2,717, forward strand.
TACTCGAAGTCACATCGGATTTCCTATATGTCGAGAGCGTCGACCAGCTTCTGCACAAGATCGTTAGGGCAGTGTCTGAGACCTTCGGTCTGCAGACAGCCACGATCGGCATGCGCGAGAAGGAGACTGGCCTATTCGTTGTCAGGGCATGCCACGGGTTCGGGCCCGAGCGAGAGGCGGCGATCCGGAAGGTGAAGTACACGATGGCCCGGATGACCAAGGACCTCAAGCCGGAGTTCAAGGTAGGCAGAAACACCTACTATGTCCCTGGAGAGTCCATCGAGCTTGACAACGAGGATGATATGCTCTTCGTCTCTCACCCGGAGAGAATTGAAGCCCCCAGACGATTCCCCGACGAGTGGCATGAGCTAGATTACATTGATTTCCTTATGTACACTAAGACCGGCGATCTCCTAGGCTACCTCGAGATCGACGAGCCGGACGACCACAAGGTCCCGGGCGATGACACGCTGAGGGCCATCGAGGTCTTCTCCGACCTGGCTGCAATAGCAATCCAGAACGCGGAGATGTACGAGGAGCTGGACAAGGACAGGAAGAAGATAGAGCTCCTGATAGACCTGATAGGCCACGACGTGAACAACTACGCGCAAGCGGTGAGCGGATTCGTTGAACTGGCGATGTCTAGACCGGGAGTTCCAGAGCCATCAAGGAAGAGCCTGGCCAAGGCCCTCGACCAGATATGGAACCTCAACAAGCTCGTGACCAATGTCAAGCTCTACGCGAAGGTAGAATCGCATGGAGACAAGGACCTGAGGCCTGTCAATCTTGTGACCACGATCAAGGAGGCGTATGTTGGAGCTGAGTCCTATCTGCCGGGCAAGACTGTGAGCCTGATCCTCAATGCCGATGGCGATTGCAAGATGTGTCTGATGAACGAGTTCGCCAAGAACATCTTTCTCAACTTGTTCACGAACGCGATCAAGTTCGACCGGAACGAGAATGTGATAATCGAGGTTGGAATTGAGCCACTAAGTGAGGATTCAAGGGATTGCTGGCTGGTTTCTGTGGCAGACCACGGCCCGGGAATCGATGACGATGTCAAATCGAGGATCTTCGACAGGTTCACTCATGGCGGTACGTCCCTATCTCAGGGCAGTGGCATCGGTCTCCATATAGCCAAGACACTAGTTGACTCATTTAAGGGTAAGATCTGGGCCGAGGACAGGGTCAAAGGCGACCGCTCACAGGGAACAGTCTTCAAGGTGGTCCTGCCGAGGACATCTGAGACAGCTTAGGTCGGGAAAAGCACGCCCAGGGCAACGACTAGAACGGACACGGATATGCAGAGGGCGACGACCAACCACGGGTTGACCTTGAGCGCCTTGTCGTCTTCTGAGTCGAAGTACCTTATCAGACCGGCCGCGGAGTGGAATCCTTCTCCTTTCTTGTCCTTCGCCATAGGTCTCAGGGGGACTATTGAAGGTCTCCATATTTAAACATTTACGAGCGTCGAATCCACCGCCAGATGCAAATTCGACGAGCCAAAGTCGTCAGGAAAACCATTATATAACCTGCAAGATAATTGGAATAACCCAGTCTGGCTCGGACGGACATCGATTCCAACGAAGCTTCTCTGGGCCGAAAAACGGTTGGCACACGCGAGGTCGCCGGCATAGGAGGTCATACAATAGCTACGGTTTTCCTAGTCGACGATGAGAAGTTCATCGTCGACCTATACAGAGACATCCTAGAGGCGAACGGGCACACTGTCATCGGTGTGGCCTCCGACGGCGAAGAGGCCGTTCGGAAGTACAAGGACATGAAGGAGAAGCCCGTGATAATCATCATGGACCAGCGGATGCCCGTCAAGGATGGGGTCCGAGCGACGGAGGAGATCCTTAAGATGGACCCCGACGCCACCATATTCTTCGGCAGTGCCGACCTCCACATAGAGAAGGAGGCACGGGCGGCGGGAGCCAAAGGATTCTTGCTCAAACCCTTCAGGATCGAGGAGCTGCTGCAGGCAATCAGAGAGGCGGTAGGCACCGAGACTAAGAATTAGCGAAGCCCGCGTTTTCTTGCAGGCTTCGACCGATAGACGAGGTGAGCAGTTTGAATGAGATAGAGTGGAACATGGAGAGGAGATGCATGGCCGGGCTACTTTTAAGTAGGCAGGCCGGAATGCAGACTGAGACGCCCCCGACGAGGGATGTGTGATGGCAGAGGACGAGAGCGACTTGAGAGCCGTCAGGAAGAACAAACTGAGGGAACTCAAGGAGAGAGGCCTGGACCCATACCAGAAGTACAGGTTCGTGAGGACCCACGACACGACGAAGATCAAGAAGGACTTCGCGGGCGTTGGGGCTGAGCGGAGCCCAGAGGAGATCTCCACCGCGGGGAGGCTCATGGGTCTGAGACTGCATGGCAAGGCGGGCTTTGCCGACCTGCAGGACAGGGACGGCAAGGTACAGGTCTACTTCAAGCTAGATGAGCTTGGCAAGGAGAAGTTCGACCTCTTCAAGTCGCTCGACAGAGGGGACATCGTAGGGATCAAGGGTCACGCTTTCAGGACGAAAATGGGCGAGATCACCGTGGCAATCACCGACTTTGAGATCCTGTCGAAGGCCCTCGAACCGTTCCCAGACACCTTCCACGGACTCCAAGATGTTCAGGACAGGTACCGACGCAGGTACCTAGACCTCATCATGAACCAGGACGTTCGGGAGAACTTCATCAAGAGGAGCAGGATGGTCGCGTTCATGCGCGACTGGCTCAACCAACGGGGCTTCTTGGAAGTGGAAACACCCATCCTGCAACCGCTCTACGGTGGCGCGCTGGCGAGGCCGTTCAAGACGCACCACAACTACCTGGACATGGACCTGTATCTCAGGATAGCGACGGAGCTGTACCTCAAGAGGTGCATCGTCGGGGATCTGGAGAAGGTGTTCGAGATAGGGCACAACTTCAGGAACGAGGACATAGACGCGCAGCACTATCCAGAGTACACATCGATGGAGCTGTACGAGGCGTATGCGGACTACAACGACATCATGGACCTCACTGAATCCTTGCTCTATGACACTGCGACGCACATGCTGGGGACCGACAAGGTACCATACGGGGACAAGGTCCTGGACCTGTCGAAGCCCTGGGCGAGGATAACGATGCACGACGCGATCCAGAAGTATCTCGGACTCGACATCGAGAAGCTCAAGACGGTCGATGACGCCAGGGAAGCGGCGACCAAGCTCGGCGTTAGGGACGTCGACGAATGCAAGCAGCTGGGCCTCCTCATCTTCGAGATATTCGACCAGAAGGTGCAGCCTTTCCTGATCAACCCGACCTTCGTCATCGACCATCCGATAGAGATATCTCCGCTCGCGAAGAGGAAGCGGGGAAACCCCGACCTTGTTGAACGGTTCGAGCTGTTCATAAACGGCTGGGAGTTCGCGAACGCCTACTCCGAGCTGAACGACCCTGAGGAACAGGAGCAGAGGTTCAGGGAGCAGGACAGGCTCAAGCAGGAAGGGGACGACGAGGCGCATCCCATCGACCTCGACTACGTCCAGGCGCTCGAGTGTGGTCTTCCACCTACCGGAGGCCTCGGGATAGGTATCGATCGTTTCGCGATGATACTGACGAACTCGCAATCCATCAAAGAGGTTCTGCTGTTCCCGCACATGAAGCCCGAGACGATCTAGAAGGTCCTATGATGGGCGAGGGCATCGATGACATCAGGATAGAGAACCTCGCACAAGGCCAACTCGACGCTCTCGTTGACGCTCAGAACAGGATATTCCAGGACTACATCATCCAGATAAAGTCCTCAAGGCAGTTCTTCCTCGACTTCCAGAGATCTGTAGGCGGCTCCTCAGCGGATGTCCTGTTGGCCATGGACGGAGACGAGATAGTAGGCTACGTCAACCCCGTCATCGACCTACAAGAAGGATGGATAGGCGGCATAGGGGTCCTCCGCAACTACCGGGGAAGAGGAATAGGCACGAAGCTGATGCTGGCGGCCGAGAACGAGCTTCGGAGAAGAGGCGCCAACGTGGTCTTCCTTGAGGTCATTGAGGGCAACTTCAAGGCGCAGAGGCTGTACGAGAGGCTCGGGTACGTGAAGAGGAGGATGTACCTTACGGCCGAGGGAAGGCCGGTCCGGTTCGAGGGCTTTGGACAAGTGCCAAAGGCAGCCACGCTTCCGGAGATACTGGGGCTTCATGAAAGGGCGTACAAGGATACCTGCTGGCAGAGAAGAAAGACCGAGGCCTTGGTCGAGTCCGCGCGCGGATCGGAGATGTACAGGCTGGACGGAGGTTTCGTCCTGGTCCGGTCCGTAGAGACGACTGGGTTCATACCCTTCTTGG
>CAZTFD010000082.1:0-6985 GCA_964612225.1 uncultured Thermoplasmata archaeon
TTCGATGAACTCGAACTCCGTGTTCTGAGTTGCCAGGCTGTCCGAGAGGCATTCCGCTAGGATTTCGACATCGTTCGAGACACAAATGACGGAAATCATAGCGGCCGCATTCCCAAACGTTATGTGGATTAATAGAGCATCGGTCTAGGCCAGGTTAATATATCCTGTTACAGCTCTCGTCGATGTCCAGTCTGGACCTGTCTTGGGGTAACATGATCACCAGAGACATCAGAGGCTCAGTCACTCATTTGTGGAGCGTTTTCAGGAGGAAAGGCATCAGACATCTGGCGAGATCGGCCGTTGAGAAGATCGTCGCGAAGCCCTTCGTCATCAAGGCACAGTATAGATTCTATCGTGTTTTCAGGTCTCATCGGAAGTTCGTCTTCAGGGGCCAGCCGTATTCCTATCTCTATCACATGTACAACCATACATGGAGGAACGAGCGTGCGGTGGAGGTGCCGATCGTATGGAAGATGGTCCAAGAGCACAAAGGGAAATCGATCCTGGAGATCGGCAACGTGCTCTTTCACTACTTTCTCGTGGAGCACGAAATTGTGGACAAGTTTGAGAAGGGACAAGGCGTCATCAATGTGGATGTAGTCGATTTCAGATCATCTAAGAAATACGACCTCATTGTGACCATCTCGACGCTCGAGCATGTCGGGTGGGATGAGGACCCAGAGGCGAAGAACAACATCCTCGCTGAGCCGATGAAGATCATCAAGGCCATCGAGAACCTGACGAACCACCTCTCGCATGGCGGTAAGCTAATTTTGACTGTCCCACTCGGCCTGAACCCACAGCTGGACAGGTCACTCTCCGAGGGCAAGATCTCCTTCTCAGAGCGCTATTGCCTGAAACGGGTCTCAGGGAGCAATAAATGGAGGGAAGTCGATTGGGCGGACTGCGAAGGTGCGAGATACGGTTCGCCCTACAAATTCGCGAATGCGATCGTCATCGGGATCATCTCAAGACCGTGAGGTCGTTCGACAATGAAGATAGCGGTATTCCACAACCTGCCATCAGGAGGAGCAAAGAGGGCGCTTCACGGTTATGTGAAATACCTTCGCGGGAACGGCCACACGGTAGACGCCTACATGCCCTCGACGGCGAACGAGGATTTCCTGCCGCTCAAGGATGTTGCGTCCGGTGTTGCTATCTATCCCGTGACGAGGACCATGATGGGCATGATCTACTCGACCGTGCATTATGTCCCTCCTGTATGGCAATCGCTCAGGGACCTTGAGCTGGTCGAGAAGAACATCGCAGAGGACATCAACAGCAGGGACTACGATGTTGTGCTGAGCGAGCAGGACAGATCCACCATGGCACCGTTCTTCCTGAAATACGTCAGGAAGCCGACGGTGTTCTATTGCCAGCAGCCCTTCAGGTTCGACGAGAAGGTCGTCGCGGACCTTCAGAAGAAGGCAGGGCTCGAGAAGGACATGGGGTTCGTCGAGAGATACATGCGAAAGACGAATGCGAGGAAGTTCCCTTTGATCGAGAAGCACAATGCCTCCTTCGCGAAGTACATACTCGCCAACTCCAACTTCTCAAGGGAGAACATATTGCGCGCATACGGCAAGGAGGCGCATGTGTCATATCTTGGCGTTGACACCGACATCTTCAAACCACTCTGGCTCAAGAGGGAGAACATCGTCGTCTCGGTCGGCAACTGCATCCCAGAGAAGGGCTTCGATTTTATCATCCGATCGTTGGGCTTCATCGAGAAGGGGCTACGGCCCAAGTTGATCATAGTATCCAACAGAACCGAGGGCGCCTGGAAGGATTACCTCGTAAATCTCGCCAATGAGCACGCCGTTGACGTGGACGTCCAGAAGCTAGTCGGCGACCAGGAGCTCCTTTCACTTTACAACATGGCCAAGCTCGTGGTCTATGCTCCTTATCTCGAACCGTTCGGGCTCGTGCCGATCGAGGCCATGGCCTGCGGCACGCCTGTGGTGGCCGTGGCCGAGGGTGGCACTAAGGAGAGCGTAATGGATAAGGAGACCGGGATCCTCACTAGCAGGTCAGAGGGTATTTTCGCTGAGGCTGTATCCGACCTTCTCAAGGATGACAAGAGACGGGAGACGATGGGGAAGCGCGCCGTGGATGTCGTGCACGGGTTCTGGACTCTGGAGCAGGCTGGCAAGAGAATGCTGGATCATCTGAATCGGGCGGTAGTTGCCTCGGATGAGCGGTGAGTTCCCCAAAAGAATATCCGGAGCCAAGCCCTTTCCAGCCAAGATATGCCATCCATCAGAGGCGACCTCGAAAAACAGCTAAGGCGTCAGAGCATGTGGCTGAAGGATTCCTGGCTCTGGCTCCTGGAAACGAAGATCCTGGGCCCCGAGCACGTATCGACAGCCGATGTCACGGCCCTCGATGTTGGCTGCGGTCCGGGTTTCGTGATGGAGGTGCTCGCGCCGATCATGGACGCCAAAGGCATAGACATCGATTCGGACATGGTCAACTCCTGCACGATGCGTGGCCTGGAGGCCATCCAAGGCGACGGAGAGCGCCTGCCGTTCGAGGATGAGTCTTTCGACCTCGTCTATTGCTCCTTCCTCCTGCTCTGGGTCAAGGACCCTGCGTCCGTCCTCAATGAGATGAAGAGAGTCTCGAAGAAGTGGGTCGTCTGCTTCGCCGAACCTGATTTTGGGGCGAGACTAGACTATCCCGACGATCTTTCGAGTCTCACTCAGTTGATCTTCAAGGGAATCCTGAAGGACGGCGGAGACCCGTTCATCGGGCGGAAGCTAAGGGCTCTGTTCAGCGAGTGTGGCATGCAGGCGGAGGTGGGAATCCACCCAGGCATTTGGGGGACCGATAAGCTGCGTATCGAGTCCGAGGACGAATGGAAATGGATCGAGATGACCGCAGACGCGATAGATGACCCTGTGAAGTTCGGGCATTTGAAGGCGGCCTGGAACGACGCACTGGAGAAAGGCACGCTGTTCCAGTTCAATCCGATATTCTACGCGTTCGCAAAGAAGTAATGGGACTCACATCGACGAGTGTCTGTCCAGACAGACATAATCCCCGTGCTCCCTGGACAGCGGGCACCCGCCGCCACAGACATTGTTGATCTTGCAATCGACGCACTTCCCGTCGAGGTACTTCCTGTCCCTTATGTTCTTGCAGAGCTCGTGGTCCCATATCTTGTCCCACGGGTCCGTGAGAATGTTCCCGAGCGGCTCGTAGTAGCTCTGACATGGCAGCACGGTCCCGTCCGGTTCGATCGCCATGTTGATCGAGCACGCCGTGCACTGCTTGATCCCAAGGCCGAGGTTGATCGGGTTGAAGTCGCAGTACGGGGTCGGAGAGTACCAGATGAGGTTCGTACCGCTCTCCCTCGCGATCTCCTTCATCCTGATCATCGTGGTCCTGAGCTCGTCGTAGTCGATCCCCACCGTATCCTCGCCCTTCCCGGACCTTATGATGCTATTGAAGGCGATGTTCTTGACACCGAGGCCGACGAGGAATCTCATCGTATCCTCCACATCTGCAAGGTTGGCTCTCATTATCGTTGTGTTAGTGCTCACATAGAGGTCTTCCGCGAGAGCGACTTTGAGCCCATCGATCGTTTCCTTCCACGCGCCCTTACATCCGGCGAGATAGTCATGGGCTGATTCCCTGTGAGATAGAACGGTTATCTGGACATGGTCGAGCCCGATCCTCACGAGTTCCTTCAGGTATCCCGGCTGTTTCAGATTCCTGCCGTTCGTGATGAGTCCTGTTATCTGACCGTGCTCCTCGGACCTCTTGACGAGCTCGTCTAGATGTGGATACAGAGTTGGTTCTCCGCCTGTGAACACGACATGGGGGATGCCTATCGTCCAGAGCTTGTCCAGGACCGTCTTCCACTGCTCCACCGAGAGCTCCTTCTTGTCCTTCTGCTCGTTGTAGCAGTGTCCGCAATCGTTCTGGCACTTGTATGTGAGCGCGAGGTCCATCCTGTACGGCGAGGGCAGGTCGTCCGCTCCTATGGACATGCTGGTCGAGCCTATCGTCTGTATCACATTCACGTCGCCCTTGAGGTAGTCGGTTAGCTGTGATCGTACAATGCCATAGTGTCTCATGGCGGTCTCCTTGTCCAGGTGCTTGTACCTTGCGCGCATGTACCTCGATGCCTGCTTGTCAGTTCTTTCCTCGAGCAGGAGCTTGACATAGTCGAGCGCGGTCCCGTTCAGAAAGACCAGCTTCGAGGCGTCTATGATGAGGACGCCTTTGCTCTGCTGGTCCACCCTGAGATGGAATCTGTGCCCTTTGAGGTTCCCGGTCCCGTCGTACTTGTAGGTGCCCATCTTCGGCTTCATCGCGGCGGGGCCGAGGAGCAGCCTCCGGAGGTCGATCATCGGCCGCCTCCTGCACAGGCGCATGCACACGCGCAAGCACATGCACAACCTCCTCCGAACCCTCCGCCGGACTTGGCGACCTTGCTCCAGTCGACTTTGGGTTTCGGGTGGAACACCTCGGCGACCTCTTTGCTCAAGGATTTGGTCGCTTTCGTCATGTTTGTGCTGGAGGTTTTCACCCTCGACGCATAGTCCTTGGCGAGCGCTTGCGGGTTAATCCTTCCCGCACCGGCCGCACCGCCAGTCGATGCGGTCCTCGCCGTGCCTGGAGGAAAGATAACTGGCCCCAACCAGAAGCGGCCCATGTTCCTCTCGTACTGTGGGTCGAGCATCATCCAGTCATGTCGTTCTTCAAGCGACTTCGCGAAATCCTCGGGCGTGCCCGCCTCCTGGACCTGTTTCCAGGCTTCCTGGCATATCGATGTGTAGTAGGTTTTTGTCGCCTCGTAGTCGAAGCCCTCCAATTTCTTGACCGTCGCTTCGATGAGGTCGACCATGGTCTTCTTCAGAACGTTGTGGTCGACCGTGCCGTCTGTCTGGACTGATAGGAGATAATCATTCTCGTAAGCATAGTCCGCAGTCTGTGCCAACTTGGTGAGCTTCATCGGGAGTTCCTGTGAATCGACCCTCAGTTTGCCCTTCTTCACAAGGGCGAACAGGATCATAGTCGCGACCATGTCCAGAGGTATCTCGAGCGCGATTGCAGCCTCAACGGCCGTCAGGTCTCTCCTGGGTCCCGCGCCGGCGAGGCTTAGCTTCGGCTCGAAGTAGTCTTGAGCGGACTGTCTCTGATGCCGACGGCTTGCGATGACCGCGAACGCAATTATACCAGCGAGTATCAGGATTGGCGCACAAACGCACAATAGGTCTCCGGCCGCGCCGAAGAAGTCCTTGAAAGCCGTCCACACATCCTTCTTGACGTACGTGTCGACGTATTCCGGCGGGAATCCCGCGCCCACATCGTACGCACCAGACTCCTGGGCGGCAGGCATCACATTGGTGTCGGTCCAGGTCGCCAGCACCAATCCCGAATCCTCATCGATCTGTATCGAATTCCAGGGGCGGTTCTCCAAGTACACGGTCTGTGACACGTTCGAGAAACCCTCTGGGAAGAATATCCGCGATTGAAGCAGGGCCGTCGGACCTTGCTGATAATCGGAGCTGAACCAGGTCGGACGGAACTTGATGCCAACGGTGCCCTTGAGCAGCTCGTTCTCGTAGACCATGTGCGGATTGTTCACGTGGAACAGGAGCGTGAAATCGTTGTATGACTGGATGGCCGATTGCGTTTGTGAATCGAACTCGACCGCGAGTCCGATGCTCACGTACGGGGATTTGCGGATCTGTGCAGGCGCATAGTTGACCCCGTTGACAATAATCGTTGCCGTAGCCGTGTCAGTCTTGTAACGGTCGTTTGGCAGACCAACGTCCACCCCGTCCATGAAATCATAATTCGTGAAGTTGAACGCATAATCGATGTCTATGCTCCCGTCCTTCATGATGTGGATGTCAACAGTCTCGGAATTCGTCCTGAAGCTGTAAGTCTGGGCTGTTCCTCCCGTGGATGCCAGATTCGCGAGGGTCACGAATGCGACCGCAGCGATGATCAGTGCAGAGGACGCTGCGAAGATCTTCCTGAAGACGGGCTTCGACTCCGACAATCGCATCACCATTTCGGAGCTTCTTGCATCGCGTAGGTAGCACCGCAGTACGGGCATGTCACCATCACGCCCCCCTGGACGATCTTGAGCTCCTTGTCGGTGAGCGGAGCTCCGCATGATCTGCATTTCATCTCTTTCTCTGAGAACTTGCCCGAGCCCTCCATCTTAACGTTGAACGTTTGGCTGATGAGGGTTGGTTTCGCGGCCTCCATCTTCTCGATCCTGTAGACTACGACGAGAATGACGGTGGCAATGATGATCATGATCCCGCCCATAGCGATGGTATCGAGCGCTCCTGCGATGAGGAAGATGATGCCGAGAAGAATCAGGATGACCGCGACGAAGACCAGGAATCCTTCGACTATCTTGTTCATTCTCTCCCCGTGTCGCCCTGATTGTGGTCAGAAAGCTTATAACATTGTCGACAGAAGTCCGGCGGCCAGAAGCTGTTAAATAGTGTCCTTGCGACTGTCCAAGAAGGCCTGAGGACATGTTATCCGAGAAGGAGCTGGACAAGCGGACCAAGATACTGTTCGTGCATCCGACGATGTCCGCATTCATCCAAGCCGACCTGGACCTCCTTAAGAGACATTTCGAGGTCCGCACGTTGGACCTGGGAGGTGTCAGGAGAAACGCTGGCAGCGTCGTCAAGACTGTATGGAGGCTCGCCCGGGGCGTCATATGGGCGGATCTCTCCTTCGCATGGTTTGCCGAGGGACATGCCAAGTGGATGATACGCTTCTCGCGAATCCTCGGAAAGCCGTCAATCGTGGTCGTTGGCGGTTACGAGGTCGCAAAGGTCCCCGAGATAGGGCATGGCTCTCTCCTCGACCCAAAGAAGGCCAAGATGGTAAGGTACATCCTCGAACACGCGAGCAGAGTGCTCCCCGTGGATGAATCGCTTAAGGTTGAAGCGATCAAGAACCTTGGGGTCGATGGCGCCAACATCCAGACTATCCACACCGG
>CAZTFD010000083.1:0-6963 GCA_964612225.1 uncultured Thermoplasmata archaeon
TGTAGCGCCCATGGAGGCCAATGAAGTTCCAGGGGCGACCATCTCGATGCACATAGTCAAGGCGTCCTTGGCGCACGTGATAAGGCCCGTGTTGTTTCGCGTTCCTACCTCGACCGTGGCGGCCGTATCCGCAGGGTATCCATCGACATGGGCGCCTACGTCGATCTTCACGATGTCGCCCTGCTTGAAGACTAGATCATCGGCCTTGGATGGAGTGTAGTGAGCTGCGACCTCATTTACACCAATGTTGACAGGGAATGCGCATTGCCCACCCTTTTCTAGTATGATTGATTCGATCGCATTAGCGAGCACGAGAGAACTCCCTCCAGCCCTCACATGGGAGATGCCGAACTCGCGGGCATCTCTCGCGATCTTACCCGCTTGGATGTACTTCTCCAGGACGTCAGGGCTAACGGAGGGCGTTCGCGATCTCCTCCTGCGAAATCACACCCTTCCTTATGACCTCGACTATTCCGTCCGAGACGTCCACGATTGTCGAGGGCTGCGAGTACTTGGTCCTGCCACAGTCGACGCATAGGGGGACTGCGCCCTTGAGGTCCTTCAGCACCGTGGCGACATCGACTGGATCAGGGTGCGAATGAGTGTTAGCGCTCGTGGCAGTGATCGGCCCGAACCTGTCAGTGAGCCTAAGGGCGAACGGATGATCAGGCACTCGTATGCCTATCTGGTTCGATCCCGAGGTGAGTATGTCCGGTATGCTCGGCTTCTTTGTGAGCATGATCGTTATCGGTCCTGGCATGAACTTCCGTATCAGCTTGCGCGCGTTGTCATTGAGCACGGCCACGCTCTCCATCATCTTCTCGTTGCTCACGGCTAGGGAAAGAGGCATGTCGAACGGCCTGTCCTTGACTATGAAGACCTTCTTGACAGAGTTCTCGTTGAACGGGTCAGCTGCAAGACCATAGAGCGTGTCAGTCGGGAAGACCACGAGCTCGCCCGCCTTCAGCGTGCCTATGATCTCTTCCCATTGATTCTCGCGCAGGTCACACTTCTTGCATCCGTTCTTCTTGTCCGCGCACTTGATCACTTTCATCAGTAGCCCTCTTCTATGTACTTCGCTGCGAGCCTCAGATGCTGGGGAGCGTCTCCCTCAGCATACGAGCCGTGTCCTGGATACATGTTCCTGAGTCCTAGTTTCTCCAACCGTTTCAGAGATGATATGAGCTGGCTGAGGTCTCCGCCCGGCAGGTCCCACCTGCCAACCCCTCCGTCGCAGAAGACCGTGTCGCCTACTACGGCGGAGCTAGTTTCCTTGTCATGGAGGACTATACTGCCTGGTGAGTGCCCAGGGGTGTGCAGCACCTCGAACTCCGCGGATCCGGACTTGAGCTTCTGTCCTGTTTTGAGCGGCTGTAGGTCCAGCCGTCCGGGCTTCTCCCCGAACATGTCCGATATTGCCAGAGTCATGTCTCCGGACATGATCGGGACCGCCTCGGCCTCATGAAGGTATATCCGGCCTCCAGTGGCCTTCTGGAATGCTGCTGCTCCTCCCAGATGGTCGTAGTGACAGTGCGTTAGTACTATCCTGCCGACCTTCCTGAGGGGGACGATCCTGGAGATCGCCTCGAGGGTCGCATCGGAGTACGTCCCAGTGCCCGTGTCCACCACTATCGGGTCCTCATCTTCGAGGAGATACACGTTACTATCGTATCCCACTCCAGCGATGTAGTGAACCTTCATCTCGAAACGGGGATAGCACGCATGTTATAAAGCTTTGGCTTTTTCACGCCGAGAAACTCCCCTAGAAGCTGCAGTGGCCAGCGTGACGAAGCGAGGAGCTCAGCCCTTTGCGAGGATGACCATCCTCTGCCGCTCCTCCAGGTTCACTCTGGCGACGCTCTTCGTGAGCGAGAGTTCCTCCGCCTTCGCAAGCCCGTCCAACGCCTGGAGAACAGCTTCTTTCTGAGGTCTCCTGATATCCACGCCAGCGTCTTCGAACTGGTGCTGGACTATGAGCATGGCCTTCTCAAGGTCGCCATACTGAGCGCAGAAATCCTGGACGATGAAATCGACCACTTCGGCAAGCGTCTGGGGCGGCTTCTCCCTCGTCTTCGCTGGCGCTCCGACCAAATCGGCCAACAGCAGGTCGCCCAGAGCGCTGAACATCTCCTCGACGTTCGCTCCGGTCTTCGCGCTTGTGAGAAGCGTTGGATAGCCCATCCTCTGGCCCATGGATTCAATGACCGCCGCGGTCATCGAGTTCTTCTCCGCAAGGTCGACCTTGTTCCCCACTACGACCGTCGGAATCATCCCGACCTGCGAATGGACCTCCTTCAGCCAGAAGTCCTGAAGGCTCTTGATCGTCTCAGGTCTTGTAAGATCGCCCACCAATATCAGGCCCTGGGCGCCGCTCAGGCTGGCCGACCTGATCTTGGAGTACTCCTTCTGGCCCAGTATGTCCCAGATCATGATCCGGAGGTTTATGATCAGGTTCGGCTTCACGACCTGGATGTCCTTCCTGGAGACCTTCGTGCCGATGGTGGCGATGTATTTATCATCGAATTTGTTGACCACATATCTCGCAATCAGGGAGGTCTTACCGACCCCCCCGTCCCCGAGCAGGACTACCTTCTTGAGAATGTCCCTGAGCTCCATCCAGAAGCTCAATACACCGTCTAGGGATTAAATCTTTCACTCAGTGGAACAATGAATCGAATGGCTCAGTGGCGGTACTTGCCTGACAGGAATTTCTTCATGATCAGGTCGACATCTCCCAGCTCCTTCTTGTCCCCGGACCAGTGGCTGATCTGCTCTCCATATTGCTTCTCGAGATCGTCGGTCGCGATCTTGAGCTGGAGTCTGAGACGCTCTGGCTTCTTCGTCGAGATTATGGCGGCTATGACTACGTTTTTCGAATGCGAGATGAGGATGTCGTAGTTCTCGAACTTTATCTCATTGAGCTTCCCACCAGCCTCATCGAAACTGTCCCTGACAAAGTTCTGGACTGCGGTAAGCATGCCCGCCATTATGTCCTGATCCTGGTCTGGCCGGAGGCGTCTCGTGTAGTGCTTCAGCAGCATCCCCGTCGGGGTCATCAGGAACACCTCGTCGACGATAGTCGGCGAAGACCTCCAGACCATGAACAATCCGACGACGTTGATCGCCGTCAGTGCCGCGACGACGCCTATGAAGAACAGCTTTGTGTTGGTATCCTCGAAGGGCACCATGAAGGCGACCACGCCCATGACGAGGAAGATGGCGACAGACATCACGATAAGAGTCTCAATCCTAATGTCCTGCTCCATCGAAATGGATGATTGGATGGTCTCGTGATAATGCTTTCTATACTGTCCATGAGCTGTCCGTGAGGAATACATAAATAGCTCGATTCGGGGTTACTCGGACAAGGCGGTCTGAAGATGAAGCTGTTCGAGTACAAGGCAAAGGAAGTGCTCAGGAAGTACGGCATTCCAGTACCGGAGGGATTCGTCGTGTCCTCGCCGGACCAGATCAAGGCAATCTCAGGCCCGGTCATGGTCAAGGCGCAGGTCCTGATAGGGGGCAGAGGCAAGGCCGGCGGCATCAAGCCCGCTCAGACTGTCGAGGAGGCGCGCAAGGCCGCGTCCGCGATAATCGGAATGAACATACGCGGCTACATCTCGAAGGTGGTCCTCGTTGAGCGGAGGCTCGAGGTCGCGAAGGAGCTGTACCTGGGCATCACCATCGACAGGAGCAGACGCTCGCTCATGATCATGGCCTCACCTGACGGCGGAATGGACATCGAGAGTGTGCCAGAGGACAGGATCCTCATGATTTCGCTTGACCCATTCATTGGCTATCAGCCGTTCGTGGGAAGGAAGGTCGCATCGTTCATGGGCCTTCCAAAGGATCAGGCGTCGCAGCTGGCGAACATATGCCAGCGGATGAGCGAGCTCGTCATGAAGGAGGACGCAGAGCTCGCGGAGATCAATCCGCTCGTCGTCACTAAGGACGGGGAGGTCATCGCTGGGGACGCGAAGGTGACGATCGATCCCGACGCCCTTTTCAGGCACAAGGAGTACGAATCGTTGCCCGAGGACCTCACACCGCTCGAGGAGAAGGCCAAGAAACTGGACATTGCTTTCGTTCAGCTAGATGGCAACATCGGAGTCATCGCCAACGGAGCTGGACTCACGATGGCCACCCTGGACAGTATCAACATGTTTGGAGGGAAGGCGGGCGTCTTCCTCGATCTCGGAGGGACTGACGACCCCGAGAAGGTCAAGAGCGCGATGCTCCTGATGCGCGAGGCGCGGCCGAAGGTAATCCTGCTCAACATATTCGGTGGCATTACCAAGTGCGACACGGTCGCCAAGGGAGTCCTGGAGGCTATCGGTTCTGATAAGTCGCGAACTCCCATTGTTGCGAGGATCAAGGGAGTCAACGAAGACCTGGCGAGGACGATGCTGAAGAACGCAGGGATGATACCCGCATCGGGCCTGAGTGAGGCGGCTGAGCTGGCATCCAAGGAATCGCTGAGGGGGATGTGAAATGGCGATCATCGTAGATGACAACACGAGAGTTGTGGTGCAGGGCATCACAGGATACCAAGGATCGTACCACTCGAAGGCGATGATGGAATTCGGTACGAAGGTAGTTGCCGGCACCTCACCGGGCAAGGGTGGGGAGATGGTGAACAACATCCCGGTCTTCGATTCCGTTTCCGAAGCGATAGATGCCACGGGGGCGAACACATCATGCGTATTCGTCCCGGCACCGTTCTGCAAGGACGCAGCGCTTGAGGCGATAGAAGCTGGGATCAAGACCCTTGTTGTTGTGACAGAGCACCTGCCCGTGCTCGACGCAATCCATTTCGTGTCTGTGGCCAGGAGCAGGGGCATAACCGTAATAGGACCCAACTGCCCGGGGTTGGCTTCTCCCGGCAAGGCAAAGGTTGGCATACTCCCAAATAAGATATTCAAGAAGGGGAACATCGGGGTCGTCTCGAAATCTGGTACTCTCACGTACGAAATCGTCAACTCGATCACCGAACGCGGACTTGGGCAGTCCACATGTGTGGGAATCGGTGGAGATAGGGTTACCGGCACTAGCTTCATCGACATACTGGAGAGGTTCGAGGCCGACAAACAGACTAAACAGATTGTGCTCGTGGGCGAGATCGGCGGGACTGCTGAGGAGGAAGCGGCCGAGTACATCAAGGAGGACGTTGACAAGCCCGTTGTGGCCTACATCGCTGGACGCACGGCCCCGCCGGGGAAGAGGATGGGGCATGCAGGGGCCATCATCGCCAGGGGCAGGGGAACCGCCGAGAGCAAGATAAAAGCTCTCGAGGCTGCTGGCGTGAAGGTGGCGAAGATCCCGACGGACGTTCCGGAGCTGCTTGTCTGAGCTAAGACATCTCACCATCCGCTAGGTCCGCTAGTCTTACATATACAATAGATGACTAAGAGTCAAGATGACCGAAGAGATCGACGCCATAATGTTCGACGCGGGAGGCACTCTCATCGATGTGCGACCGACGAGGGAGGAGATCTTCATCCGTGTTCTGTCGGAGCACGGTATCACCACGAAGCACGAGAAGGTGGCGTCCTCGATAGCCGAGGCGGACAGACGTCTGGATGCGAGATTCGCAGAACTGGAAGCCAAAGACGAGCCTCGGTTCTGGCGTGAATTCGACGAGCTCGTGCTCGCGAACCTCGGCGTCAAGACAAACATCAAGGAAATCTCTGGTGACCTCTCCGAATCGTTCAGGGAGACCATGCAGAAGGTGGAAGGTTGGACAGACTATCCGGATGTCCGGCCCGCGCTTGAGAGATTGCGCAGAAGAGACTTCAAGCTGGGCGTTGTGTCGAACGCCACGGATCTCCTGAACAAGGTCTTTCGCAACCTCGACCTGTCGAAGTACTTCGATTTCGTGATCGTATCCGATGAGGTCGGCGTGAGGAAACCATCGCCAAGAATTTTCACAATGGCTGCTGAGAAAGCGGGGGTGAGTCCGAGCCGCTCGATATACCTCGGCGACAAGCCCACAGTAGACATCCTAGGAGCCACCAGGGCGGGGATGAACGCGATCTTGGTGGACCGGTCAAATGCCTTCCCAGACGCAAACTGTCTTAGGATCCGAAACCTCACATATCTCAAGAGATTCTCCTGATGCGGTCAGAAATCTCTCTGGGACGGGAGGTTCAGCTTGGCAAGATGCGAGGTATCGTTCAGCTTCACAGGGGTGAACTTACGGTTCTCGACCTCGAAGATCGAGACCGCGCACGGATCATGCCTGATCCCGTTGATGTCCTCGAGGTGTCTGCCGAGCATGTAGGCCGTCATGAACTTCAAAGGGATCCTGTGTGTGACCAGAACGATCGTCCCGGTCCCGTGCATGAAGACCAGCTCCCGAAGCGCTGTATTCACCCTCTTCCAGGCCTTCTTGGTGCTCTCTCCGCCGGGGAACTTCATCTTCGCGGGGGTCCTCGACCATCGGTCATAGGCCTTCGGGTTCTTCTCCTGGACCGTGCTTTCCTTGAGGCCCTGCCAAGTGCCGTAGTTGATGTCGACCAGTCCCATGTTCTCGCGGACCTCGATCTCATGGGGCATGGCGATCCTTCTGGCAGTGACTATGGCTCTCTTGAGCGGACTCGAATACACAGCCTCGAAGACCTTGCTCTTGAGAGCCTCGGCGGTGGCGTCGGCCTGGGCTATCCCTGTCGCGTTGAGCCGCACATCCTCATGTCCCCTGAAGATGTTGCCTGCGTTCCAGTCTGTCTCACCATGTCTGATAAGAAGAATCTCGAGCTTCGGCATGACAGTCCCTGGGATGACCGACGAGCTATATAGGCTCTATCCGGAGCGCAGCCGAACACCGAGGGCGGCCGACGCTAGACGATGTCGATCGTGATGTCGAAATCCGCCTCTGGAATGTTGACCATCTCCAGCGGAATGAAGCCGATCCTCATCACTTCGAGCACGAGGAACTTCGCATGGACGTAAAGCTCGAAGCTACCC
>CAZTFD010000084.1:0-6958 GCA_964612225.1 uncultured Thermoplasmata archaeon
GGATATCGTAGCCAGATTATTTGATTCGGGGCTCGATAGTATCCGCGTCAGCTTGATGTCACAGCAACGCATCGTTATCCTGCGCGAGCAAGGTGCAGAGCGATACCTGCCAATCTGGATCGGCATTTACGAAGCCGAGTCGATGACCATCACGACCGTCTGTGTGTGGTTCCCTCCAAGCTGGACAGATGTATCAACTGTCCCCATCTGCGTGGCATCTCCCAAGTACCTCACGGTGACCTGGGCAGGTGGGAGGTTGTCGAGCAGGTCGGTCGTGCTGAGCCAGTAATCCACGGACACTGACATTGGGTCTCCTAGCGCCGCTGGAGGATCGATTGTGTAGTTTGAGATGCCGTATCCTCGAATCAGCGCATCCCACGGAACGCTCACCTGATAGCTCGCGTCGAACTTCACGAGCTCCATAGTATAGTAGCACGAAACCTCAACATGGAAGTTCAGAAGATCATCATTGAATATCATCCACTGTGCGCCGTTGTTGTAGAGACTCATCAAATCGAAGTCGAAGTCCAACGAAGACGGATAGACTGTCCCAGCGGGGATATCACCTATGTCAATCGTATCCTCCATGATCGCATAGTGAGAGTAGTTCGTGACCAAGTAGGAGAGAGTGAGCTGGCTCACGCCGTAGAAGCCGCCGTTGTCGATCGTATACGGAGCATGAACCTGCACAACGCCTTCAGCGTATGTCCAAGTGATCTCGCTCGCTGATGGAAGGTCGACGTTGAAGTCGCCGCTCGGAAAAGGCCATACGCTGGTGAACACCAGACCGACTATGAACAGGTTGACGACGGCAATCGCCAACTGAAGTAATCTTACTCGTGCGGCCATCCAGGTCTGCTCACAGCTAATCAGGCTGTGCTCTAATAAATGTACAGCCTACCATAATCAAAGGAGAAACACGTCAAAGGTCGCCGTCGTACTCCGGGTAGTCGTAAGCCTCCTCGCCGTCGAAGAAGCAGTAGTGTACCTTTGTGAACTGGCGCTTGAACGCGACAACATCGCGCTTGACCTTCTCGGGAACCTCACCTTTGACGACGACCCTGGTGATCAGCTCCGCCACATCGACCATTTCCTTCTCCTTCATCCCTAATCTGGCGAGCTCCTGAGAGCCGATCCTGATTCCGCATGGCTTGACCGGGTTTGAGTCCCAAGGTAGGAGGTTCTTGTTGAGAATGATGTTCGCGCTTTCGAGATCCTTCGCGACTTTCGCGCCCCCGTGGAATTCCTCTACATCCACGACAATCGTGTGCGACTCCGTGAACCCCAGGTGCTCGCAGAGAACGTCCATTCCTCGCTCATGTAGGGCCTGCCCCAAGGCCTTTGCGTTCTTTATTACCTGGTCAGCATAGGCCTCGCCGAACTCCCTGGTCTCCGCCAGTGTGATTGCGAGGGCAGCAACGGAATGGAGATGATGATTGCTAGTAACTCCCGGGAAGACGCCGCGTCTCAATGCGGTCTCCAGGCCCTCTCTCGGAAGGTCCGACAAGATCATGCCGTGCTGCGGACCTGGTAGAGTCTTGTGGGTGCTGCCGGAGATAACGTCGATACCCTCTCTAAGGGGATCCTGAAACCTGTTCCCGGCGATCAGCCCCAGGACGTGCGCGGCGTCGTACCATGTCGCGCAGCCGACCTCCGCGAAGACGTCCTTGATCTCGTCCAAAGGCGTCGGGAACAGGAAGACCGACTGACCAAAGAGCGCTACCTTGGGTTTGACTTCCTTGATCAACCGCCTGGCGCCTTGGACATCAATGTTCATGTTCTTCTCGTCGAATGGATAATTGAATGTCTTGATTCCCCGCATGCCCGTCGCGCCAATCTTCGCATGAGAGATGTGGCCGCCGTCGGAGAGAGCGACTGTCGTCATCTTATCTCGGGGTTTGGTGAGCGCCATGAGCACGGCCATGTTCGACACGGTCCCAGATGTCGATCTCACATCGGCGAACTTGCATCTGAAGACCTCTCGGGAAAGCTCTTCGCAGATGGTCTCTATCTGGTCGACGTAGATATTGCCCTGGTAGTATCTTCTGCCCGGGAGACCCTCTGCGTACCGATTGTTCAGGTCCGAGTTGAGAACCTCTCTTGCGGCCGGGCTCATCACATTCTCAGAAGCGATGAGGGGGATGGAATCCTTGAACCAGCCGCTGTGCTTCCTCGTCAGATCCCTGACCATCTGGGCTAGTTCCTTTGGCAATGGCACAATTCTGGGGAACAAATCGAAGATTAAAAACGTATGCACGGGTGGCTATTCCACATTGGTGCGGTCCGTCCGTTCGACAATCTCGTACCGGGCCTGCTCTCTAGTGGTTGCAGTGGAAATACAGGTTGAGAATCTGTAAGGAACCTATTTATAGAATGTATGACAATGTGTCATACAAGGCACCGAGATTACGATGACAACGAAGAGCGCACGTCTCAACATTCGACTGCCCGAAGACGACATGCAGGAGCTCGAAGCTATTCGCGAGCGCACTGGCCTCCAGAGCGTGTCCGATGTCGTGAGGGAAGCCATTGGCGCGTACCTACACGACGAGGTTGCGACCTGGAACTCTGAGAAGATCAAGGCGATCGTTCCTATGGCCCTGCTTGAGGATGTCGAGATGTTCATAGCTAGTGGCGATGCCACTGACATCTCCCAGGCCGTAACGCTCGCCCTTGCTGGATGGATCGAGGAGAAGAAGCGGTACTACCTCGAGGGCAAGGAGACTCTCCGCCAGAAGGTCTCGGAATCGGTCGAAGAACGCGGAATGAGAAAAGGGATGGCTCGGACCGCGTCTCGAATGAGAATCCAATGATTTCTGCCGAACAGACGATGCCTTGGCAACGATCGCGGACGTAAACGCGCCCGCAATCTAACGGACAAAGGGAAGGAAGGGCTGCCAACAGCTCAGATGGGATGGGAAAACTCAGAGAGGGCAAGGGCCCTCTCGCCGCCCTTTTTCACATCATGATTTAGTTGGTAATCATCACTGACAATGCTAAGGTGCTCCTTTTTTCGAAAGAACGGCCTTCAATTCGTCAATCGGCTCGTTTGATGAAGGATCCTCATTTCGAAGAATGGCGAGGTATGTGCTCGTGTAGTCTCCGATCATGACCAACGAGAACATGATCGCCATCGGGCTCAGACCCAGGGCATCTACGCTGTACACTGGAGCGTTCCTGCCGAGCATTTCCTTGGTTGCGTCTATGCGCCTCCGCATGGGCGTTCGCCTCTGGTCGTGTTCGAGGAAGACGGAGGCATATCCCTTGCTTCGGGGGTCCTTCATCCAGCCGACTATCTCGTTATGGTCCAGTTCGGGGATCTCCGCGCTGAAGGCCATGCATTTGGAGTTCTCGTTCAGCTGGTTGGCCCACCTCTTGGCGACCGGTTTCGAGAGATCGTATCCGACAATGATCGGAGCTGACGTCAGCAACTCATGCGCCAGGACCTTCGCTGGGTTGTCACCTGTGGGGACCGACTGCTTGCAGAAGGAAATCACGCTGCCGAGGACCCTGACCGTCTCCTCCAATTGCTTCTCCTGGAACGCGACACCCGACCTCTCGACAACCCCCATCATCGCTCCGAAGACATAGCCAAGGGATGCCCGTGGCAGGAGACCCGTATTGATCTTCGCGAAAGGCACGGAGAAGGAATCCGCCAACTGTGCCAACTGGCCTCCGGAAGAGATCGCGACAACCTTCGCCCTTCTCTTCCTAGCGTCCTCGAACATCGATAAGGTCTCCTCCGTGTTGCCCGAGTAACTCGAGACTATCACTAGCGAGTCCTTTCCCACATGCGCTGGCACGGTGTATGATCGGCAAACACGGCACGGGATTTCCGATGAGGCAGTCATCCACTCAGCCAGGAGGTCCCCGCCTATCGCGGAGCCGCCCATACCGCACACCACGACCTCTTTGGGCGTGAAGCGAGGAAGGCCCGACATGCGCCCGCGCCTAAGGCCATCTGCCAGGTGCTTGGGCATCTGCTCGATGGACCCTAACATGTTCTTCTTGTCAAGGGCGCGAACGCTCTCCTTGGAATCTAGCATCTAGCGGTTGTAATGGTTTACAGGGATAAATCTATGCTCTGGCATCTCAAGGGCAGTCTTTCAGGGGCAACACGAAGAGGTTTTATAACAAATGGCCGTTCGCTTGTAGCCACGCACGCGCGCGGAGAGCATTCTCAGAAGGCAGGTGGATAAGATGAAGTCGGATGCGAAGAGTGTCCAGAAGACAGGGCCGGAAGACGGTGCACAAGGCATCATTGAGGTAAGGGCGGTCAAGAAGACCTATGACTCCGGAAAGGTGAAGGTTGACGCCCTCAGGGGAGTGGACCTGTCCGTCAAGGAGGGCGAGATGGTGGCAGTCATGGGCCCATCCGGCTGCGGTAAGACGACCCTCCTCAACTGTGTTTCGGGCCTTGACGACCTGAGCATGGGCGAGGTGTACATCCGTGGCAGACCTCTCTCGAAGATGTCAGACCGCGAGAGGACGAAGTACAGAGCTGAGAAGATCGGGTTCATTTTCCAGGCGTACAACCTACTGCCCGTATTGACCTCCGTCGAGAACGTCGAGCTCCCATTGCTTATCTCGGGCACATCTCCGAAGGAGGCTAGAAAGAGAGCCCTTGAGGCACTCGCGTCCGTTGGCCTCGAGGACTGGCAGACTCACAAACCCGCCGAGCTCTCCGGAGGGCAACAGCAGAGGGTGACGATAGCCCGGTCGCTCGTGAACAAGCCCGAAATCGTGTTCGGGGACGAGCCCACGGGGAACCTGGACAGCGAGGCCTCGAAGGACATTATGGAGTTGCTCCGGAAGCTCAACAAACAGAACAAGCAGACATTCATCATAGTCACCCACGACTACAACGTCGGCCGCCTAGCTGACCGTATTGTGGTGATGAAGGACGGCTTGATTGAGAAGGAGTTCACGCCCGCGCCTTTCTGAGGTGATCTGAGTTGAATGGACTTGGACTGCTCCTGATACTTGTCTTGGCCTCCCTCGCCGTCATCGGAGTCTTGGCGGCAAGGAGGAAGACCCTCGCCAAGATGTCGATCAGAAACATCACGAGGAAGAAGAGGTACACGATACTTGTCGTGTCTGGACTGCTGGTTTCCACGGCAATGATCTCGGGGTCCCTCGTCGTTGCTGACACTCTTGACTACATAATCAAGCAGGACACATTCGACACGACCGGCAGCGTCGACGAGGTCGTGTCCATATTGGATGACGCCGGAAGGTACTCCTACTTCAACCAAACCGTAGCTACTGATCTCATATCGCTCGCGGGCTCTGGGTCCATGAATTACGTCGACGGGGCGGCTCCCGCGATTAGGGAGAGCGTCACCGTGATCAACCCGACGACTGGCGCGTCTGCCCCGACTGGCATGATCTTCGGGTTCGATCTGGACCATCATCTCGACACGCTCCTGAAGACCGATGGCTCACAGGTCTCCGGAACGGACATCAGTGGAGGCATGGCGGTCATCAACAAGGAGATGGCCGACAAGATCGAGGCTGAGATCGGCGATGAGATGGTCGTGATCCCGCATTCCGGAATCGCGATTCAACTCCATGTGTCCGCGGTCGCAAGGGATGGGGGAATGGCACTGTGGCAGGGGAACGAGATACTGTTCGTGGACATCTCTTTCGCCCAGTCGCTATACTCGCAGCCTGGGATGATCAACTGCCTGGACGTCTCGAACAAGGGAGGCATCGAGTCCGGATACAAGGTCGCAGACCAGGCGGTCCAGGAACTCAAAGAAACGCTACCATCAGGATATGACTTCGATTTCTGGACGATCAAGGCGGACGGGGTAGAGACTGCTCAGCAGACATCCGACCAGATTTCCCAGATATTCATCATCATGAGCTCGTTCGCAATCATAGCGGGTGTCGCTCTGATAATCAACATCTTCGTGATGCTAGCCGAGGAGAGGAAGCCTGAGATGGGCATCTCCAGAGCCATAGGCATGCAGAGAGGTGACCTCACGCAGAGCTTCATGTTCGAGGGGGTCGTCTACGCCATCCTCGCATCCGTCGTGGGTGCTTTCGCGGGCCTTGCGATCGCAGGCCTGATGATCATGCTGTTCTCGTCGGTCTTCACGGGATCGGGAATGAGCTGGACCCTGCACTTCACGTGGACCAGCCTGGTCGTTGCAGCCTGTGCTGGGTTCCTGATAACCCTCCTCACCGTCGCGGTGGCATCGTGGCGCGTGAGCAGGCTCAACATAGTGAGGGCCATCAGGGACATCCCGGAGCCGATGCTGACCAAGTCGGATAAGAGGTACGTTGTTCCAGGCATCGTCCTAGTGGTGCTCGGAGTGCTGGTGACGCTCCAAGGAGCTGCGGCGAAACAGGTCGCCCAGACGACACTCGGCCCATGTTTGATCGCCCTCGGCATCGCCATGGCGTCCCTCCGGTTCGTCGGACCACGGATGCCCTTCTCGATAGCCGGGGCGTTCATGATATTCTGGCAGACGGACCCATTCGACATTACAGGCGTAATCTTCGGCAGCCTGTCGGGCGGGATTGAGATGTTCATCGTCTCCGGCCTCGTGCTTGTCACAGGAGGCGTCCTGCTGGTCATGTTCAACAGTGACCTCATGCTAGCGGGTCTTGTGGCGATCTTCGGCAGACGGAAATCGCTCCTGCCGGTCTTCAGAGCGGCCATCAGCTATCCGATGAACAAGAAGTTCAGGACGGCTCTGACCCTGTTCATCTTCTCATTGATCATGTTCACTGTCGTCGTCATCGCGATGATAGCATCCTTCCAGAGGGAGAGCGTGGACACCATAGCCCACAAGTACTCGGGCGGCTTCGAAATAATCGGCTTCTCGATGAGAGACATATCCGGGGAGAACGTCACGATCTACCCGGGTTGCAGGATTTATGGGAGCGAAACGGTCATTTCTTCGGGCGTCCGCGTAGGATACGAAGGCCCGGCCACCGTTGAAAACTG
>CAZTFD010000085.1:0-6944 GCA_964612225.1 uncultured Thermoplasmata archaeon
CGTGTCCAGCCTCATCTTATGCCACCTCCAATGAGTTTCATGTACACGTCCTCGAGCGACCGTTTCAGCTCGGTCACGTACTCTATCTTGGCTCCTGCTCTCGTGAGCGCCTCCACGATGACCGGGTTTCTCTCCTCTGGGTCGTCGAGATCGACAAGTATCCTTCCATCATCCGTCCTAACGTTCAGCGCGAAATCGAACCTTCGGACGATGTCGGTGAACGAAGGCTCTTGATTGGTGAGCTCGATCACCGTCGTCCTGCCCCAGTATCTTCGGGCGAGCTCCTTGGGGGAGCCTACGGCCAACGCGGTCCTGTTCATCACTGCGATCCTGTCGCAGAGTCGCTCCACCTCGTCCAGGTGATGGCTGTTTATGAAAACCGTACGGCCTTCCTTCTTGAGGGCTATCAGGAACTCCCTCACGGTAAGCGAGGCCTGCGGGTCCAGGCCGGCGGTCGGCTCATCCAGAAAAACCACTTGAGGATCGTGGACGAAGGCACGGGCGATGGCGATCTTCTGCTTCATACCCTTGGAGTAGGTCGCGATGGGCTCCTCCCTCCGGTCCCAGAGATCGAGCATCTTCAAGAGCTCCTCGATCCGCTGCGCCCTCCTGTCCTTCTGAACGCCATAAAGTTGCGCGAAGAAATCCAGGTTCCTGGTGGCGCTCAAGGATTCGTATAGCCCTGGCGATTCTGGAAGGACCCCCACGATCGCCCGGATCCTCTCAGAGTCGGTCTCCTTGTTGATCTCGAAACCGTTGACGTAGGCGGTCCCAGATGTCTGCCGGATGAGGCATGCGAGCATCCTCATCGTGGTGGTCTTGCCTGCTCCATTCGGGCCCAGGAGCCCAAAAACCTCTCCCTGGTCGATCTTGATGTTTAGGTCCTCGACTGCGACCTTCCCGTCGAAAGTTCTCCCAAGGCCAACTGTTTCTATCATTCCGCGCCTTCCCATTCAGTATCGGCTTTCACGCGCAGACTATGCCGCTAGATAAACGTCACTCCGGAGTCCCTCTCATTGGCAACTCACATCTTCGAAGACATTATCTTCAGGATCGCCTCGGCAGGCGCACCTGCAGTCTCCTCAAGGGCTTTCCTCGCCTCGACCGCCGTGCATCCGGTCTGGTCCATGACGAGCTTGATGTCCGACTGGGGTATCCCTCCCTCGTCGTCTACTTCCTCGCCCTTCCGCTCGCGCTCCTGTGGCGTGCCGACGATCTGGTATGTCTTCTGTCCTTGGACCGTGACCGATGTGACCACAGCGTCCTTGAAGACGATCTCCTTCTTCTTGGTCTTGATGACGACCTCCTCGACGTCGTCGACATCTTCCTGGTTGATCCCCATGCGCTTCATCATCGCCTTCATCTGCTTGGGGTTCATCCTTCCGCCGGGCATCATGTTCTGGACCTCGTATGGCTCGTTCGTTCATGAACAAGCAAGAGCGATAAAAGGGTTTTGGATTGAATAGATTCCTGTCCCCCTTGCGACCGTCGTGAACATCCGGTCCCTCGGGATAGCCTGATCCCATCGAGGAAACGTTTTATACGCCCTTTGAGTATTGATGATGTACCCGAGTCATTCACGAGGTTGGTTGAGTCCATGGCTGAGATCGAGAAGGATCTGATGGCAGCGCAAGAGGCGATGGCTGGCGGCGACTTCGACGGCGCCGTCTCGAAGTACAACAAAGTCCTGAAGGCGGACCCGAAGTGCTCAGACGCGTATTTCGGTAAGGCGGAGGCATCCGTCGGTATCCCGAAGATGTCCCCGGATGAAGTGATCGCTCTCTACAAGAAGGCCGTCGAGCTCGACCCGAAGAACCCCATCTTCCAGTCATCGTACGCTGCGTACCTGATAGAGATCGGCAGGTTCAACGACGCCGAGATCGCATACCTGAAGGCTGCGGAGCTCGATCCGGACAACGCGAGATACTACTTCTCCGAGTACGGTGTGGAGTACATTCTGAGGGCTCCGATCGTCATGGAGAAGTTCCTGGACGAGAAGACGAAGGACATGATCCTGAAGAAGGGCCTGAAGAATCTTCTGAAAGCCGCTGGACTCACTGAGGACGACGCAAAGAGGCTCCTCTGATCCGATCGACTAGGTCATCCTGGTCAGTTTCATATCCTTTGCAGCGCAAGCCCTGCAGACCCTCGTGACCGGGTTGGAGTCCTGTGCGCAGACAAGCCTGCCGCAGATCGGGCAGGTGGTCGAGGCCGGCCGGCCGCACAGGCTGCAGATACCTATCATCGACATGGCGTATCGCGAAATGAATCCGGCCGAGATAAAACCTTTCCGTTCTAGCCCTTTATCAGACCGAGCCAAACGAGCCCCTCGACGACGCCTGCACCGTTCGGCCCGTCCGCGACGAACGAGGCCGCCTTCTTCGTCCCCTCGAACGCGTTCCCCACGGCGATCCCCCATCCGCATTCACGGATCATCATCTCGTCGTTGTCCGAGTCGCCGAATGCGGCGACATCCTTGGGGGTGATGCCGAGCAATTCACAGGCCTTCTTGATCCCGACGAATTTGTTCATGCCCTTCCCCATAATATGGACCGCCCAGCCTGTGGTCTGGACATCCACATCCCAATCCTTCAGGATGCCCCTGACCTTCTCGAGGGACACTTCGCGCTTCAATCCGACCTCGGTCTCCCTCCACTTGTCGGTGAAGAGCCTCTCCGCGTCCATCTTCGTACTGAGATACTCATACGCCCTCCGAGGTTTCTCCACGTTGCCAAGGATCCAAATCTTCTGGTTGTAGCTCACGACTCCCCCGTTCTCCGCGATGATCGGGCCCTTGAGCCCGAGGTAGGTCGAAAGCGAATACGCAATCGGCAAAACGTTCCCGCTGGCGAGCATGACCGGGATCCCTGAGTCCTGGACCTCCCTGAGCGCCCGCACCGCATCGAGGCTCAACCGCCGTGAATCATCAGTGAGAGTGCCATCGACATCGACCGCGAGCGCCTTGACAGAACCACGCCTCTGCATCTACTTGCTCCTGAGCTCGCCCATGGTAGTGACTCTCTCGGCAAAAGCGTTGTGCTTGTGGATGGATTCCTCGCTCTCGCTCCTGACTGTCACCTGGACGGCGTCTTCGAGCTTCGGATACTTCTCCAGCAGCTTGCCCAATATGTCCCTGACGACGTCCTCGACGAACTTCGGGTTCTTGTGCGCCTGGAGCACGACCTTCGCCTCGTCGCTCCTCTTGAGGATCCCATAGGTCGGGCTGCTGAGCGATCCCTCGACGATCTTTATCAGCTCGTCGGCCTCCACCTTCTCGCGCTCCGGCACCTCGACCATCAGGGTCGTGATGTTCCTTTGATTGTGTGATATGAATGGCAGGTTCAGGGCGACCTTCTCCAGCCCGGACATCTCGTCCAAGAGCATGTGCTTCACGGTCTCCTGCGCGCATGGACACGCAGTCATGCCCTTGACCTGCACGCCTATCAGCTTCGTGAGGCCGTTCCCGCGCCTCGCAGTCGATTTAGCGATGAGCTTGAATGGCTCCAGCGACTTCTTCCCGCCGGGCGGCGCCCTCTCCAGGAAATAGTCTGCGGACATGCTGACCTCGGCGTAGCTCGCGTAGTCGTGCCTGTCTAGAAGCTCCTTGCAGATCCTCGCGGCGAGCCCCTCAAGGCTAGACACCTTCTCCCGGACGCTCTCGTCTATCATCTCCGTGATGACCTCGACGTTCCGGGACATGTGCGACCCCCTCTGCGTGGACGGCAGATCCACGAAGACATCGATCTCGGCAGTGAGATAGTGGTCGGCATGGTCTCTGTGGACGACGACAGGCTTCCGGACTCCGGTTATCCCCACCCTGGTGAGCTTGAAGCTGTTCTCGATGCGCTTGCTCTGACAATCAAGGGACTTGATCTTCTTCAACGAGCCGCGGATAGCATGGGCCATTAATAAAGTGCGCCCGATTTACTAACCAGACGGTAGCTCGGCCTAGCTTCTTAATCACTCATATCTCTGGCATTTGTGGCAGTAGTACTGGTTGTATTCCGGGATGTACGAGAGCTGTCCCCCACATCTCACGCAGGTCCTCACGGGCACCGGGGGCGGCTCCGGAGGCGCGACGGCGGCGGCGACAACGGGACCCGAATAGCCGATTGCGCTTACCCGCCTCTTCCTGTCCACCTCGTCCTTCAAAGCCGTCATCTGGAACGCGGCACCGAACACCATGACTGCCATGAGCACAAGCACTGCGACCAGCATCTCCATGTCGAGCCAGAGCAGTCCGATCCCGACAAGCAGGCCGCCGACGACTGCGGTGACGATACCTATCGCCACCTCGATGTACGCGAATGTGAAGGCGAACGCGATCACGGCCGCGACCAAGGCCAACACAGAACTCCCGGTCACCTCGGCCACGACGATGAAGGTCAGCAGCCCTGCGACAACGCCGATCCCCAGTCTAGCAAGGAATATGAACACGGCGCTCCCGACCATGGACCCGAGAATGCCAGTGATGAAGCCGATCAACACACCCCCAACCGCAGTCCCGATCGTGAACCCCAGCAGACCGCCGATCACCGCCCCTATGAGCGACATCACATGCTTCCAGACCTTGCGCCCGGCAAATGCGAGGATGAGGCCGATGAACAGGAAAACCAACGCGACGATCAACAACAGCTCCTCGTTCGTCCCGAGGTCGTAGCCAAGGAGGGACTGCTGCGCCCGTGCAATCATCGATGCCAATATGGGCAGGAGCAGGATTTAGCATTTGCTGGAAGCGTTCAAAACCTCTATCTACGAAGGAGCGCATCCATCAACGGATGATATGCGGCGTCGATGAGGCAGGAAGAGGACCTATCCTGGGACCGCTCGTGATATGCGCCCTGGCCGTCGAGACCGATGCAAAGCTCATCAAGCTGGGCGTCAAGGACTCCAAGAAGCTCACACCAAAGAAGCGCGAAGAGCTGGAACCCAAGATACGAAAGGTCGCCCGGATCGAGCTCAGAGAGGTCCCGGCCGCAGAGATCGATGGCCGGGACTGCTCGCTCAACAAGCTGGAGGCAAGGATGTTCGCTGAGCTCATAGACAGACTCTCACCGGAAGTAGCATACCTAGACGCAGCGGACGTGGACGAGCAGAACTTCGCACGCATGGTCAAGTCATCGCTGAGGTGCAAGCCCAGGATCATATCCGAGCACAAGGCGGACGACACATACCCGGTCGTGTCCGCTGCATCGATTGTCGCCAAGGTCAAGCGAGATGCGCGCATGGCGGAGATCGAACAGGAGATAGGACAACCCATCGGCTCCGGATACGTCCACGACGAAGTCACCATGAACTTCGTGAAGAACTGGGTGACGGACCACCACTGCTGCCCACCACACACGCGCCAGTCCTGGCAACCCGCCAAAAACCTAATGACCATGAAGGATGTACTGAAACTGGAATCGTTCGGGTGATGAGATGGTCGAGGAACTGCTCAAGGAGATAATCGACAAGTTCAACAAGAAGGTAGAGAGCGACCCGAAGCTGAAGGCGGAGATCCAAGGACTGAAGAAGGTCATACATGTGGAGATCACGGACGGCGAGCAATACCATTTCACCCTCGAGAACGCCCACGTAGGAGAGCTGAACAAAGGCACTGTGCAGAACCCTGACATCAAGATCATCGGCAGCGCGGAGACGCTCCTCCAGGTCAGCAGGGGCGAGATGGGCGTGATGAAGGCCTACGCTACGAAGAAGATCCAGGTCAAAGGGAAGCTCGAGGACGTGCTGAGGCTCAGGAAGTTCTTCTGAAAGTCATGCGGCTCCGTCGCACGGATACTTTTAACTATACAGTCAACATTTGTCGGAGACAGCGGGGTGGGGTAGCTTGGAAATCCCATCAGGCTCATAACCTGAAGATCGCTAGTTCAAATCTAGCCCCCGCTAATTAATTTTTATAAAATAGACATTATTTTAATGTATGGCCATTGCGTCCTTCTTCCTCGATTGGGTGATCAGACCTTGGCGGAGGAGTTCGAGTGTCTCTCGGGAATCAAACCGCATAGCCCATATGCAACTCCAAAATCCGTCGCCCTTGTGCGCAATCGCTGCGAGCTTGATACTGGGTTTGAATCCGAGACGATTGAAGAGCTCCCCCACATCATCGAGGATGGTGCTTCGAAACAGGGCAGCACAATAGTCTGTTACTGGGATTCCGAAGACGAGCACCTCGGATAGCTTCTCACGGCCAATTGATCTCCCCGCGAACGATGCCAATTCGAGTGGGACGATGCTTACATCCAAGTCCGAGTGTCTTGATTGGGAGATTGAGAAACTTCGTGTCCTCGAAGCATCGGACCTGTGGACATGGCCTTCTCCATCACACCACGGTTGAAGCGCCGAAATCAACGTTAACTCATCATTGGATTTCATAATCCAGTCGGGCAGATGCAGATTCCGAGCAGATTTCTCTCCTGGAAGGACTCCATTCTCCATGAACCATTCAGCAATGAACCTTGTATAGACAAAACCTCTAATCGCTATCGCGCCATTGCCTGGCAATTGAGCAGGTCCAATGTCGTATCGGAACACGTCTTTGCAGAGCGATCTGAAGTGATCGTAGAGATCGGTCTCGTGCCTCCCGAAAGTGATATTAACTGCGCATTCTCCCCACTTCTCTTTCTGTAGCCATACGGACCCTTCTGCGAGGACGTATGATACGATTGCCGCCGCTTTTCTCCTGAGATCATCATCTTTTTCGAGTTCATCTCGGGTCGGCAGCCTCAGCCTATCCCGGCACATCTCCCGGTAGACGCTGATCGCATGTTCGTTTGCCCATGTCCTGTCCTTAGTGATCCCTTTGTCTCTTATTTTGCGCTCCAGATCCTCGTCGTCCGCAATCTTCAGCATCCCGTTTAGTAAGGAGACCGGCATCGTGAGTCTTCCAACCAAATAGTAGTGGACTGACGACTTTGGTATGTTCAGGTGTTTCGCCAGCTCTT
>CAZTFD010000086.1:0-6940 GCA_964612225.1 uncultured Thermoplasmata archaeon
ATCCAGCCATGCCGTCGGGACCACCGTGTGCATGAAGTAGTCCTTTGAGAAATCCTTGAAGAGCAAGCTCGTCTTCAGGGACTCATAGAAATCCCGATTGAAGGACAGCTTGACGTCCTGAAGGATATCGTCCCTGGACCGGGAGAAGGTTATGTAACACATCTTCTCCGGAAGGGCTCCGTGTTTCCCCGCGTCCCCCAGCATGAACGTCCTAGTATCTGGGAATTCCTTGACGATACCTATCTTCGCTGCTGATGTCAACGCGAACTCGTGCCCGCCACCTCCGACATCGCCCAGAAGAAGGACCACCGAGCCTGCTGGAAGTCCGCCCTGGAGGATGGAATCGAAGTCGGCGACCCCAGTGGGTATCCTCTGTACATCCCCTTCTGACATGAGAAAGTCCTCGCGCGCATGCGACGCGCGTTATAAAATCGGGGTGTGAGTATAAATATTTTGGTAATTCGACGGAAAACCTACGCGCGGACGATTGAACCTTCAATCCTTGATTAGGAATTCGTTGACCATTTCGAGCGCTTTCTCGGCTGAGCGAGTCTTCACATCAGATCTGGAGTCCGAGAACAAGTTCCTCGTGCAGACGGCTTTCTTCTCCGAGCTCACCGCGATGTAGACCAGCCCGATGGGTTTCGTGACTGTCCCGCCCGTCGGCCCAGCTATCCCAGTAATGCCCACGCCGATATCCGCGTGCAGCTTCCTGCGAGCACCCTCAGCCATCTGGAGCGCGACCTCCTCGCTCACCGCGCCTTTGGAGTCGAGAATCTCCTTGTCAACCCCAAGAAGCTCCAGCTTCGCCTGGTTGCTGTAGGACACAATCCCCCCGAGGAAGTAGTCGCTGCTTCCAGGGACCTCTGTTATCATGTCGCCGAGCTTGCCCCCTGTGCACGATTCCGCAGTAGCGATTGTGAGTCCCCTAGACTTGAGCAGCCTACCAGTCTCTTCAGCGAGCACGGCAGCCACCCTGTTTCTTAGCCGGGGTCATCCCCGCATCCAGCAGCCTCTGTCTGGCATCGAGTCCTTCCAGGAACCCGACGACCGGTTCGGGCACGAGGTTCTGCCATTTCTCGCCGGCAACGATCCGCCGCCTCACCTCGGTTGCAGAGTACTCCTTCGGGTTGTATGCCTTGGTCTTATGCACCGCGTATCCTGCTTGCTTGAACAGAGACCTCGTGAGGTCGCTGTTGGAGTATACCTCGTCAAACGGAGGCACGTATGATTCGACATGGTTTACCCAAACGGAGTACCTGTTGACGTCTCTGATGGGAACTATGAGGACACGTCTCCTCTCCTCCTCAGTCAAGGAGGACAGGATCATCTGGTATCTCTCGCCGGCAGTGAAGGGGTTCTTGTCAGTGTGAGAATCCTCGGCGCTGCCTATTACGATGATCAGCTCATCGCTCTTCCTCAGGACCTCGCGGATGACCGAAAGGTGTCCCTTGTGCAACGGTTGAAACCTTCCGACAAGCAGGCCGCGCACGAGAACACCTCAGCTTCAATGGGCCGCAGCTCTGTCGGTCACCGGGAGCGGACTCGGGGACGACGGGCGCTTCGCGGCAACGAGGGCTGCGAGCTTCTTCAGGAGCCCCTCCTTCCGGGAGCCCACAAGGGCGTTCGCCAGAACATCGTTGAGAGTGCGGACAGGTATGACCTCGATCTTGCCGATGTACTTGTCCTCGAGAAGGACGTCCTTCATGTTCTCCTCCGGGATGAGAACTTTCTTAAGACCTATCTCAGCGGCCGCCTCGATCTTGGCAGTGACGCCTCCGACGGGCAGTACCTGGCCCCTCACGCTCAAGCTCCCGGTCATGGCACAGGTCTGATCCACCTCAATCTCCTCGAAGGCCGATATGACCGCTGTAGCGACGGCTATCGAAGCGCTGTCTCCCTCAATGCCATCGTAAGTCCCAATGAATTGCACGTGTATGTCGTGATTGCTGATGTCCTGACCAGTGTACTTCTTGATCAGAGCGGAGACGTTCTGCACCGACTCTCTCGCGATCTCCCCGAGCTTGCCAGTCGCAATGATCTTGCCGCCCTCTCTGTTCTGTGGCGGTGTGACCTCGGCGACTATAGGCGTCACAATCCCTGAGAACTCGGACATCGATGACTCGGCATTGAGCACCGCAAGTCCGTTGACTATGCCGACGACCGCGCCCTCGGTCAATGATATACTGTAGTCCTTCCTTCGCTCGACTGCTCTGTCCGTCACCTGCTGCTCGAGCGATCGTGCGATCTTCTTCGCATCTAGGACATGCTTCGCCTCGACAACGGACGCGTTCCTCTCGGTCGCTATGTCTCCCGCGACCCTGACCAATCCACCCAGCTCTCGCAGTCTCAGCGTGAGCATGCCTCTTCGTCCGGCCCTTCTCTGGGCTTCGCGAATGATCTCTGCCACCGCGCCCTTGTCGAAGTGTGGTATCTTCTTATCCTTCGACACCTCCTGTGCCACGAACCTGATCAGCTTGTCCCTGTTCTGCTCGGTGTCGGGCATCGTGCTCCGCATGTATATCTCGTAACCGTAACCTCTGATCCTGGATCTCAGTGCCGGATGCATCACCGAGACTGCGTCCAGATTGCCGGCCGCGACGAGTATGAAGTCGCAAGGCACTGGCTCGCTCTTGACCATCGCTCCTGAGCTTCTCTCGCTCTGTCCCAGGATGCTGAACTCTCCCTCCTGGAGCGCCGTGAGGAGGCTCTGCTGGCTCTCGATCCTGAGCAGGTTGATCTCGTCGATGAACAGGACTCCCCTGTTCGCCTTGTGGATCGCACCGGGCTCGAGTCTCTCGTGTGCCGGGGTCTCAAGCCCACCGCTCTGGAACGGATCGTGCTTGACATCGCCGAGCAACGCCCCTGCGTGCGCGCCCGTGGCGTCTATGAACGGGGGAGGCTCATCTGGCTTGTGTGTGACGAGAAGCTTCGGGATCAACATCGCCTCGCGCTTCTGCCCGAACGATCGGCCGAGCCAGTAGAGGACCAGACCGCCCACGACAACTATGAGGAGCGGAGTGAAATCCTTCTGGATCCACGAAACCATTGCGCCCAGCGCCACGAACATCATGATGAGCATGAGCCACGAGGAGTTCTTCTGAGCCTTCTTCTGCTCCGCCTCAAGCTTCTGCGCCTGGACGATCTCCCTGCCCTTGCCTGCGGGAACGATCCTTATCTTCGGCTCGTTCTGGTCGTCGGGGTTACTGTAGGCGATAACGTCCTGCATCTCACCCTTTGGGAGGAAATCGGTCATGGATCTCGCGAGCATGGATTTCCCAGTGCCCGGGTCACCTATGAGAATGATGTGTCTCTTCTGCTCCGCTGCCTTGCGTATGACGGTCACGGCCTCGTCTTGGCCTATGACCTGGTCCACCAGATGCGGGGGTATCTTCACATCGGCCGTCGTCTCGAAGGACTTGGATCTGATCCACTCCTCGAGGTCCGAAAGGCCTAGCGTAGACCCCCAAGAATCACTCGTTGCCATTAGCTGCACCAGTAGTGTTCAAGCTATTAACCCTCGTGCTAAATAAGGCTTTTGCCGTGAGCGAGCGCAATTGTTGATACGGCCAGTATGTCATCCGATAGTATCGCGTTGGAATCATGGGAACGCATTCACTTCACCCCCCACGAACAAATATTAGGAGGACCGCCATCAGTACGAGTATCGCCATGCTGAGAGGTAAGGGATGAGGATCGACGAGCTGGGCCTGGACCCCAGGATTGTCAGGAAGCTCAAGGATGAGGGCATCGAGACCTTGTATCCGCCCCAGGAGCAGGCCATAGGACCGACCCTCGCCAGGAAGAATGTCGTTCTGGCTATCCCCACGGCATCTGGTAAGAGCCTGGTGGCCTATCTCGCCATCCTCCAGGCTGTCCTGCGAGGCGGGAAGGCACTTTACATCGTTCCCCTAAAGGCCCTCGCATCAGAGAAATTCGACGACCTCGCGAAGTTCCAGGACCTTGGGATACGAGTTGGGGAATCGACAGGTGACTACGATGAGGTGGACCCGAAGCTTCACCATTATGACATCGTCGTCGCGACCTCCGAGAAGGCGGATTCGCTCCTGAGGCACAGATCGAAATGGCTGGACCAGCTGTCCGTCGTGGTGGCAGATGAGGTCCATCTGATCAACGACCCCGACAGGGGACCCACGCTCGAGGTCACCCTGGTCAAGTTCAGGACGTTCAACCCCACAGCGCAGATAATCGCCCTCTCCGCGACAATCAGGAACGCCTCGGAGCTGGCAGAGTGGCTCGGAGCGGAACTGGTCGAGAGCGACTGGAGGCCGGTGCCTCTGAAGGTGTATGCGGACGGCAAGATATTCTTCACGGACAACTCGAAACGCATCCTCCTCGACGACGAAGAACCGGTCCAATCACTGGTCAGGAGCGCCCTCGGCTCCGGAGGGCAGTGCCTGGTGTTCGTCAACACGCGAAAGGCGAGCGAATCACTCGCCGGAGAGCTCGGAAAGGTCGTCAAGACCGTAGAGGGATACAACTCCGCGGAGCTGGGCAAGGTCGCGAAGAGACTCATCGGGGAGCAGGACGAACCGACCACGATGGGCAGCAAGCTGGGGAAGAGCCTCAAGAATGGTTGCGCGTTCCATCACGCTGGCCTCACCGGGTCGCAGAGGAAGCTCGTTGAATCGAATTTCAAGAAAGGTCTCATCAGATGCATTGTCGCCACGCCCACGCTCGCAGCGGGTATCAACCTGCCCGCACGCACCGTCCTGGTCCGAGACGTCAAGCGATTCGACTCGAACATCGGTTACACCACGATACCCGTGCTCGAGGTCAAACAGATGTGTGGCAGGGCCGGGAGGCCGAGGTTCGACACTTACGGAGAGGCGATATTGATCGCCAGGAACGAGGAGGAGAAGGACATGCTCCTCGAGTCCTACCTCCTGGGCGAGAACGAGAACATCTACTCGAAGCTCGGAACGGAGCCTGCCATCAGGTCGCATGTCCTTGCGCTCATCGCCACGAAGGCGGCTTCATCGATCGACGACCTGAAATCCTTCTTCGGGAAGACCTTCCTCGCGCATCAGACCGAGGTGACCTACCTGGCAGACACCATCGAGAAGGTGGTCGATTTCCTCCAGGAGCAGGAAATGGTGCATCGCGACGAACCTCTCAGGGCAACACCGTTCGGCAAGTGCGTCAGCGACCTCTACATAGACCCACAATCGGCAGTCGTCATGAGAGAGGCTCTCGCGAAGTACGGTCCGGGGAAGACCTTCGGGATCCTCCACGCGATATGCTCGGTCCCGGACATGGGCCTTCTATACCTGCGTCAATCAGACTACTCATGGATAGAGGATTTCGAGAGCGAAATGTCCGAGCAGCTGCTGATAGAGCCGCCCTCGGATTTGGGCAAGTACGAGATATTCCTATCCGAGATCAAGACGGCCAAGCTACTCAGCGACTGGATGTCCGAAGTCCACGAGAACGATATAGCTCATGGGTTCAACATAGGCCCCGGAGACATAAGGAACAAGATGGAGCTCGCGGAGTGGCTAATCCATGCCATGGCTCGTCTGGCAGAGCTGTTCAACAAGGACGCGCTTGACGAGATACGGGAGATGCGGACGAGGATTCGGTACGGCATCAAAGGTGAACTCCTGGGCCTGGTCAAGATGAGAGGAGTAGGAAGAGTGAGGGCGAGAGCGCTCTTCGATCGGGGAATCCGGTCGATCGAGGACCTCAGGACCACGAGTTACGACAGGCTGAAGCAGATACCTACGATAGGAGAAGCTGTCGCGAGGTCGATCAAGGACCAGCTCGGCCAGTCGGACCCCGGGATGCCCGTCGAGATAGAGGACGAGCAACGTTCCCTCAAGGATTACAGATGATTATCAGCATCGTCTATGTGGGAAATACGAGAGAAGACCTCCGAGCAGCAAATCCAGGGCGATTGTCGACCCGTTTCTAGCACGTAGTCCGAAATCAATACTGACGTTGCTTGTTTTTGCGGAAATCCTTAAATCGGATTACCCGCAATGGAGCTGCCATGACGCCAAAATGGATTGCACTGTTGGCTCTGGGGGTCACAGCCATAGTGATACTCGGGGGAGCGGGAGTGTACCTACTCACGCGCGAGGACACAGCAACGGGCAGGGTAGTCATCAACGTCAAGGATGCGCCTGCCGGATGGACGCACATAAACGTGACATTCTCAATCGTCAAGATACACCAGGCTGGATTCGATGACGAGAACGAAACGGATGACAATTCCACTGACCAGAACGATACCGCAAAGGACGATGGCGGATGGCACGTTCTCGAAATGGGAGAGCGGACACTGGACCTTGCAGCGCTGGTCGATGTATCTGAACTGCTCGCAGCTGGCAATGTCAGCATCGGCAAGTACACGCAGATACGCATTGTCGTAGAAAGCGTGACCGGGACCCTTGAGAACGGAACGTTGGTCAACTTCAGGGTGCCCTCAGGGGTGCTGAAGATCATCAGACCGTTCACGATCGAGGAGGATCAGACGACGAGCCTGACCGTTGACATCGACCTATCGAAGTCCATTGTCGAGCAGAAGGATGGTTGGGCGTTCAGACCAGTCTTGGGCTCCATCGTCGAGGGATGATTGCAGGCCCGTAGCGATCCCCACAAACAACAACTCGCAGCATTGGTCGAGCGCGATACCATGCTGCGAACAACTATGTTTCCATGTTTTTCGTCCGTTCGAGTGGATGTTCAAAGTCGATCGTACCCGGCCCTCGTGAAGATTCATATAATATAGACAGACGTTGTGTCGAGCACGATGCCTGATGTAGTAGAACAAACGACCAAGAACCTGCAGGCGTGGGTGGTCAGAGTCGCTCCGGGGCATGCTCCTGCGTTCATGGAAAGGACAGTTGACTCAGCCACCAGTTCGGGGGCACAGGTCCTCGTGATGAGGGCAGATATGGTCTTCGGGCTGGACCAC
>CAZTFD010000087.1:0-6924 GCA_964612225.1 uncultured Thermoplasmata archaeon
ATGCCGTTTGCACCCACGGAGTTTTCGCAGGCAATGCAATACCCAAGCTGGAGGCAGTGTGCGACGATGTCTGCACCACTGACACCATAGAGAACCCGAAAACGTGCATAAGCGTGGCCCCTCAGATAGCTAGGATCGCCAGGGACTGAGAATCGAACGACCACAATCTACATAAGTCCCCCTTTGTTTCCAGACCACGCCATGAAGAAGGCAGAGGACTTCAGCGAGTGGTACAACGAGATCGTCGAGAAGGCGAACCTGACGGACAAGAGGTACCCTGTCAAGGGGATGAACGTCTGGACGCCCTATGGCTGGAAGATCATGCAGGCGATCGACTACCAGATAAGGCAGGAGTTCGACGCGACGAACCATCAGGAGGTCTGCTTCCCGCTCCTCATACCAGAGGACCAATTCGCCAAGGAGAAGGAGCACATCAAAGGTTTCGACGCCGAGGTGTTCTGGGTCACGCACGCAGGCCTGAACCCGCTCGATGTCAAGTTACTCCTCAGGCCCACCAGCGAGACCGCAATGTACCCGATATTCGCGCTCTGGATCAGGTCCCATGCGGACCTTCCGCTCAAGACCTATCAGATAGTCAACACCTTCAGGTACGAGACGAAGCAGACGAGGGCGTTCATCCGGGTCAGAGAGATCCATTTCTTCGAGTCGCACACATGCCACGCGGACTTTGAGGACGCGGAGAGGCAGGTCAAGGAGGACTATGAGATACTCCAGGCCCTGGCCAAGAAATGGTGCATCCCGTACAAGCTGCTCAAGCGCACCAACTGGGACAAGTTCCCAGGAGCGTTCTACACAGTCGGGATTGACACGCTTCTGCCCGACGGCAGAAGCCTCCAACTGGGCTCGATACACGAGTACATGGAGAACTTCTCGAAGCCTTACGAGATCAAGTACGAGGACGAGAGCGGAGCACACAAGTACGTCCATCAGACCACCTTCGGCATGAGCGAGCGCTTGGTCGGCGCCGTGGTGGCGATTCACGGGGATGACAAGGGGCTCGTCCTACCACCCGATGTCGCGACCAACCAAGTAGTGATCGTGCCCGTACTGGCCAAGGGTGAAACAGAGAAGGTTTCTGCCGCTGCGAGGGAGTTGCACAACGAGGTCAAAGCCGTCGGAGTGAGGGTGAACCTCGACGAGAGGGATGTGAGGCCAGGCGTGAAGTACTACGACTGGGAGCTCAAGGGCGTCCCGCTCAGGCTGGAGCTCGGCAAGAGGGACATCGAGAAGGGCGTGGTCACATTCGTCCGAAGGGACACGGGCGAGAAGACCATGAAGGACCGCAAGAACGCGGCAGCCGAGGTCAAGGACATGCTGGCGCTAATCGCCAAAGACATGATGGCCAGGGCGTCCAAGGAGATGGAAGCCAACATCGTGACGCTCGATAGCTTGGACAATCCGCCTGACAAGATGATCAGGGTCGGTTGGTGCGGCGGCGATGACTGCGGCCGCGAGATGGAAACTCGGTCGAACATGAACATCCTCGGTACACCGGTGGACGACGAGCATTTCTCAGGCTCGTGCGTCATATGCGGTAAGCCGACAAAATCCCCGGTCTATCTGGCGAAAGCGATGTGACGGTCGCTTACGTTTCGGCCGGTTTCTTCCAGTTCAGGAGGAGGCCAAACACTCCGAAGCATATCAGAAGAATGTAGATCGTATAGATGCCGATGTTGCCTCTTGTGAACGGGCTCCACGTATCATAGATCAAGCCCCAAACCCAATAGAGGATAACGCCCGCGACAAGCAGGATCGTGTAGAATGCCAATATGACCTTTCGCTGGAATCCTTCGCCCTCAGCCATCATCGCGCCCAATGGGTTGGCCATATAAATTGGTTTCGAATGCCTCCGAGGACGGGGGCATGGCTCGGAATCGGCACGTCCAGCAGACCGCTGAGAAAAGTCTTATCATGGAGCTTGACCATTAGCCAAACCAGCTTAGGAGATATTGACGAACTAGAACCTGGTTGGAGGAAAGTGGGATACTGTCCGACGCACGCAAGCGAGAGGAGTCATGTGCCAGGTGTAGAATGAATTCATCGTTTCTCAACCGATTTGTCTCCAGGATTTTGCCTGCCGCGGCGATAGTCATTGGGCTTCTGACCACGGCCGTTCCGGCGAAGGTCATGATAGACACTGCTGCGGCTGACGAGACGACTTTGAAGTGGGGGATGATAGAGCCGATCGACAGCCTCAACCCGTTCATAGGTGTGAATGACAACTCCTACATATTCTATGGGCTCGTCTACGACTATCTCGTGGCCGTGGACAATGACATGGGGCCGAAACCGAACCTTGCGACCAGCTGGAACATCGTCCCGGACATCGCGCCGTATGGTTCCGTCTGGCAATACAACCTGACTCACAACGCAAGATGGCATGATGGAGAACCTTTTGACGCAGACGATGTGGTTTTCACGATCTCCTTCCAGACCGGTGCGAACTACGAGTTCATGTGGGCCTATCAACCGTATACGATTTTGATCGACCACGCGGAGAAGGTCGATCCGTTCACCGTGAGGATTCACTTCAAGGACACCGCGAACAACTCAGCACCATGTCCCTTCGGTGACAAGCTCATGATGCCGATAGTACCGGAGCACATCTGGGGAGAGATAACCGCCATGGATGCCGGCTTCGCGTACGAGAACTATCATCCCATCGGAACAGGTCCTTTCATGTGCACTGAGAACACCCGGTCCGAGTACATCTCCGGGAGTTCACTGGTCCTAGTGACGAACCCGAACTACCACGGCACAGATGACTATGGCGAGAAGGTCAAGTTTGACAGGCTGATCCTGGAGTTCTACCTCGAGCCTTCTGCCATGCTGACGGCGATGGAGACTGGCACGATAGATGTCGCCCTGTTCAACGCGCCCAACTACGCCAGCCTGATCGACTACACAGCGCTCCATCCCGACGCACCGATCGGCACGTATGCTGGTCTTACCTGCACCGCCTACTCCATCGACCTCGAGGTCAATGTCAAGGAAGGGGGCGGGGAGGAGACTAATCAGCTAAGGCGCGATCCTGCCGTCAGGCAGGCTATGGCCTATGCGACGGACAAGGACTTCATCAAGGAACATATTTACAAAGGGTACGCGGAAATCGGCTCAGCGATATTGAGCCCGATCTATGGCGAATTGTACTGGGCGCCTGGACCGGACGAGGACTACGAATTCGACCTGGCAAAGGCGAATGCCACTCTGGAAGCAGCGGGATACGCCTGGAATTCCGACCATACGAGGAGAGTATCTAATTCGACCAATCCCTGGAGCCCGAGCACTGAGCTGAAGTTCAACATCATCATCGAGGCCGAGCTGGTGGAGGATCGTGACAGCGCATTCTTCCTGAAGGCCGAATGGGCAAAGATAGGGATACAGTTGGAACCAGTCATCGTAAGCACCGGACAGTGGAACACGATTGTCTACGGCTATGCCTACGACCTCACCATTTCCTACTGGAGCGGAGACCCCGACCCTAACTACCTGCTGTTCGTACAGACCACATATTCGATCGGAGGGTGGTCTGAGAACTCATATTCTAGCGATAGTTACGACGAGAACTACACGATATCCATTGAGACCGTGGACCCGGTGGCAAGGAATGCGGCCATGATAAACTGCCAGAAGATAATGTACGGGGACTGCGCGTTCATGGTCACCGTATACCCATATGGCTGCTATGCGTGGCGCACGGACCACTTCACGGGCTGGGGAGACTGGGGAGCTGATCCCGGCAGATCGCTCTCGAATTTCTGGACTGCCAACCCGCTATACTTCGACCTCGAGCCAGTGCCTCACGGTACTGGCAGTCTGACGCTCGTCTATGTGGGATTGGGAGTCGCGGCTGCCGTCGCTGTCGTCGTAGCGGTTTTCTTGAGGAAACGCGGACCTCGTGAAGATGATGTGCGGCTGCCATAGATATTGAAATGACGAGGAAACCATGGCTCCTCGCGCGGCCGCAAGGCGAATACTGTGAAGGAGGTGAAACGAGATGGCTCAACAGCTCAGGAAATTTCTCACCATGAAGATCGTCTACCTCATCATCACGATCTTCCTGATCCTGACTTTCAATTTCATCCTTTTCAGGGTCATGCCAGGGGATGTCGAGAGGATTGTCATTCCCAAGGGGGCCGCTCCTGGTAGCGAGACATTCGAGCGGTTGTCGGAGTACTACGGCCTGGATCAGCCAAAGACAATCCAGTACCTCAAGTACATGAGCCGGCTATTCCAAGGCGACCTCGGCGAGAGCATCTCCTTCGAGACTGGCTGGAAGGTCCGGGACATTCTCGGTCCGTTCCTTGTGAACACCCTTATCCTGGTCGGAATGGGGACAATCCTCTCTGTCCTATTCGGAATCTGGCTTGGCAGGGTCACCGCCTGGAACCGAGGCAAGGCGGCGGACAAAGTCGGGAGCGCTTTCTTCCTGGTGTTCTACTGCATGCCGACATTCCTGTTCGCCCTGCTGATGCTCACACTGTCCGCGAAGTTCGTACCAGAATGGCCAATCAAAGGTGCGTTCAGCAGCACGTACTACTCGATGAATTGGACAGATCAGATAGGAGACAGATTCGTCCACACGCTGCTGCCGCTCTTCGCCCTTGTCATAGAGACGATTGCGACGTTCTCAATCATCACGCGCAGCTCGCTGATAGATGTCATGACCGAGGAATACATGGTCACGGCGGTCGCAAAAGGACTCACATCAAGGCAGATACTCCACAAGCACGCGATGCCGAACGCGATGTTGCCGGTGGTGACAGTCGTCGCAATGAACGTCGGCTGGATCCTGAGCGGGTCGATAATGATTGAGATTGTTTTCTCGTACCAAGGTCTTGGATACCTCACATACTACGCGGTCCTGGACCAGGATTACCCGCTCCTGCAGGCAGCGTTCATGCTGGAGGCCGTAGCGGTAGTCATCGCGAATTTCATAGCGGATCTCATGTTGATGTTCCTGGACCCGAGGGTGAAGGTATGAGCGCTCCGTGGATGAGTCGTGCCCCGCGGAGGATGCCAACGAGGTTCCTCTCGGCTACCAGAAGGGAGAAGATCAGACTCCTTGAGAGGAATGTGTACAGCATATGGATGCGGTACAGAAGGAGCCTTGGGGGGATGATAGGGCTCACTATACTGGTCTTCTTCATCGCGATGGCCCTCCTCGCGCCAGTCATATCCACCTTTGAGAACCCGGATGACATCTCGTGGAACAGGGTCAATCCCTCGTATGAGCCACCTTCGTCTGAGTTCCTGTTCGGTACTGACTACTACGGCCGGGACGTCTACAGCCTCACGGTCTGGGGGACCAGGGCTAGTCT
This sequence comes from uncultured Thermoplasmata archaeon, assembly GCA_964612225.1. Classification (GTDB taxonomy): domain Archaea; phylum Thermoplasmatota; class Thermoplasmata; order UBA10834; family UBA10834; genus COMBO-56-21. The sequence goes on from CAZTFD010000087.1 coordinate 5,343, forward strand.
AATAGTCGGATTTCTCGCCTCGCTGATATCCATCGTCTTGGGAACTACGATCGGCCTGACAGCGGGATACTTCGGAAAGATATCAGACGAGATACTGATGAGGTTCACCGACTTCTTCCTCGTCATCCCGTGGTTTCCGCTGATGATCGTCTTCGCGGCTTTACTCGGCCATTCTTTCACGAATGTGATCATCGTCATTGGCATCACTAGCTGGCCATCGACTTCCAGGATCGTCCGCGCGCAGGTGCTTTCGATCAAAGAGAAGACATTCGTCGAGCGTGCGATCTCAGTGGGTGCTGGAAGCGGGAGGATCATATCGAGGCATATCCTTCCGAACGTCTTCCCCCTGATATTCGCCAACACGATCCTGCTGGTAGCAAACTCGATATTCTCTGAGTCGTTCCTGGACTTCTTCGGTCTGGGGGACCCTAGCGTCATCAGCTGGGGCACCATACTCGAGACCGCATATGAGAAGGGCGCCTTCAGCAACTTCGCATGGTGGAACATCCTTGCGCCCGGAGCGTTCATCATCCTGCTGATCATGGCGTTCTACATGATCGGCGACTCCTTAGACGAAGTGATGAACCCGAAGCTCAGAAGAAGGTAACTCTCAAACAGAATGAAAAGGAATAGTCGGTGAAAGGGTTTCAAGTTCTACTGGGCGCTCAAGCGTGGAAGCCTAGCGCTCCCGGCGGGGCCGAGGTCCCGAGCTTCAGGAACTCCTCCTCGTCCTTGAGGGCCTGCTCGAAGATCTCGAAGCCCTTCTCGAGCTGTGCCTTGGATATGCACAGCGGCGGAGCGATCCTGAAGACATTTCCGAAGAACCCGGATGTAAGGGTCATCAGACCAGCCCTCCAGCACTTGCCCTGTATGTTGGTCGCCTCGTGCGGCTCCTTTGTGTACTGGTTCTTGACGAGCTCGACGCCGATCATCAGGCCTTTCCCTCTGACATCTCCGATGATCTCTCTGCGCTGCTGCATCTCTTTCAGCAGCTTTATCGCGTACTCACCGAGCTTCGCGGACCTGTCCGCAAGGTTCTCATCCACGATCGCCTGCACATGCGCGAGACCAGCTGCCATCGTTATCGCGTTCCCGCCGAATGTGGAGGAGTGTGAGCCTGGTCTCCATTTCCTCATGATGTCGTGCTTGGCAATGATCGCGCCGAGCGGCACGCCGCCTCCCAGCGCCTTACCCATGACCATTATGTCCGGGATCGTGTCGAAGTGCTCGCATGCGAACATCTTGCCCGTTCTCGCAAAGCCCGTCTGCACTTCGTCGAAGACCAGCAGCGCGCCCTGCGCGTCGCAAAGCTTCCTCAGCCTTTGCAGGTACTCTTTCGGGGGCACGATGTATCCGCCCTCGCCCTGGATGGGCTCGACGAACATGCTCGCGATCTGGCCCGTGGTTCCGCCCATGCTCAAGACCTGGTTCTCGATGTAGTCGACACAGTACAGACCGCACTCTGGGTACGTCTGCTTGAACGAACATCTGTAGCAGTACGCGAACGGTGTGAATATGATCCCCGGGGACATCGGGCCGTAGCTGTACCTGAGCTTCAGCTTGCTCGTGAGCGCCAGACCGG
>CAZTFD010000088.1:0-6879 GCA_964612225.1 uncultured Thermoplasmata archaeon
CGTTCGCAAGGATGTCGGGCAGAACGAGCACGCCGTTCTTCCACATGACGGCGTCTGCCTCGAAGGTCGTCGGGCCGTTTGCGCCCTCGCCGGAGATCTTCGCCTTGATCTTCGCTGCGTTGTCCTTGGTAATCACGTTCTCGAGTGCGCAGGGCAGGAGCACATCGACCTTGAGCTCGAGGATGTCCTCGTTGCTGATCGGCTTCGAGCCGGGGAACCCGACCACGCTGCCGGTCTTGACCTTGTGCGCCCAGACTTCATCGTACTTCAGGCCCTTCTCGTTGATGATGCCGCCCTTCGAGTCTGTGACAGCAATCACCTTTGAGCCGAAGTCGCGCTCGATGAGCTTGTGGGCGAACGCACCGACATTGCCGTATCCCTGGATGGCCACGCTTGCGCCCTTCAGGTTCATGCCGATCTTCTTCGCCGCCTCTCTCACGCAGAACACTAGGCCCCTCGATGTTGCCTCGGGCCTGCCGAGTGAACCGCCGAGCTCTCTTGGCTTGCCAGTTATGACGCCGGGGACAGCGTAGCCCTTCATCATGCTGAACGTGTCCATGATCCAGGCCATCTCCCTGCCGCCAGTGTTCACATCAGGGGCCGGTATGTCCTTCTCCGGTCCGATGATGATCGAGATCTCGGACGCGTATCTCCTCGTCATCCTCTCGATCTCGCCCACTGACATCTTCTTCGGGTCGCAGATAATGCCTCCCTTTGCTCCACCGTAGGGTATGTCGACAGTGGCGGTCTTCCACGTCATCCAGGACGAAAGGGCCCTTACCTCATCGATGTCCACCTGTGGGTGGTATCTGATGCCGCCCTTGTACGGGCCACGGGCCTCGTTGTGCTGGACTCTGTATCCAGTGAAGACCCTGACCTTACAATCATCCATCTTGACCGGGAAGTTCACATGGAGCTCTCTCTTCGGGCTCTTCAGGACTTCGATCATGCCCGCGTCGAGACCCAGGGTCTTTCCCGCCTTGTCGACCATCTTTTTCATTTCTTCAAACGGATTCGCTTTGCCTGCCATTCTAACACCATTGGCCTAATCCATACCCGCGCAAACACTCTGCGCAGGATGATTGTGTTAGCGCATGCCAAGAATGAATTTAAAGGTTCCCTCTCAACCCCCCTTTCTCACCGGAAAATCTACTGTTTTATGAGGGATGTTTTTAAAGGACCTTCGAAGGAGTGGCCTATCTGTCGTAATTGGTGGCCCTTTTGTGAAGGAAGTTCGAAAGTCGGTCCTTCGGGAACTTCCCGTTTCGACACGCTCTTCCGAAAAGCAATCGTCTGAGGAGATTAACGCCGCTATTGCTGACGGAGGTCGAACCCGATCAGTATCGAAGCCAGCTGCGGATCGTCTTCGAGACCGGCCTTCTTTCGAAGGAACAGGTCTCCTGTGGTCGATGGGCTGGACGAGATCACGCGAACCGTTCCCGCAACTTCCTCTACCTCTCTGAACTCCACCGGCGGCAGGACGAACCTGGAACCTTTGCCGCTTTCCTTGCCTACAAAGACAACAAAGTCCTTTCCAAGGTACAGGGTCTTGGTGCCCTCACCTGGCTCGACCTTCTCTCCGCGCAGTAGCTCGCGGCCGATGATGGCTCCGTCTCCGTTAATGAGGATCACCGTGGGATGGGGCGGTCCTCGGAATGTATCGTTCTTGACGATGCATGCCACATGTCTTCTCTTTAGGCATTCTATCACACCGTCGTTCTGGACCGTCAGTGGTCCGATGGGAGGGTACCGTCTCTCTAGCTCCTCAAGCCCCTCTCTCATCTCCTCCGTCAGGTAGAATACGTGCTTCACGCCTCTGATGCAGGCGAGCACCTTCTCGATTTCGCTGAGCTTCTTGTCAGCTCCAGTTACAGGACTCATGGCACGCCTCTCTCCATCTTGTGAGATCTATCTCGGTTGCAGCGGTTCCACGTGAGACAGCGAGTGCATCACGTGCTGCACCAGCAGGTCCTCCGACATCGAACCCGCGATTTCGAACTTCTCGTTGATGACGATCTTGGGGACGCCTGTGACCGAGTACCTCTGTGCGAGCGGGACGAATTCCGTCGACTCGATCATGTCCGCCCATATCATGTCGCTCTCGATCGCGAGCCTGTGCGCTAGCCTCACCGTCGCAGGACAGAACGGACATGTCGGAGTCACGAAGACCTGGATGTGAACGGACTTGTCTAGCAGCTTCAAGACGTCCTTCGTCTTCTGTGATAGCCCGCTCTCGCCCCTAGAGACGTCTGTGATCGCCGCGACGAGCGATGTGAACTCGTACCCCGACGGTATTCCATAGAACCTGACACCGTAGTCCTTAGCGCCAATCACGGCGATCGCTGGTATCTTGTCGATCCTGAGCTCGTTCGCCTTCATCATGTCCTTCACGAAGTCGTACCTCTCGACCTTGATCTTCGGGGAGATCTCAGCCAGCTCGTTCACGACCATCTCCGTCTCCTTGCAGAACAAGCACGGTATCTCCTGCGAGAACACGACCAATCTCACGTCGTTGACGAGCTTCTGGCCGAACTCCTTGACCAAGACATCTCTTTCCTTCTGCGGTATCAGGCCCATGTGAACCCCTCTCGGATCATCTACTTCCTTGACAAGTCGACATCGATCTTGACTCCTTCGCGCACGCTCGCACTGACAATGCAGAAGTCCTCGAACATGCCCCTGCATCGTTCGAGCTTTTCTTTGTCAACATCGCCAACATCTATCTTCATATCGACCTTAATTCCAGAAACACGCCATCGCCCCTTCTCGTTCCGCGCAAGCGTCGTCTCGACATACGTCTCAAGGTCATTCGGCTTCGCTCTTGACTTCTCCAAACAGAACAAGAGGCTAGAGCTCAGGCAGTGCCCCACTGCCGACGAGAGCATCATCGCAGCGGTCGGGCCCTCGGATTTGCCGATGGGCGCTGACTCGTCCGAGTAGATCTTGACGCCAGGCAGTTCGTCGAATGTAATGCTGAACTTGTAACCGTCCTCGCGCTTCATGCGCGCGTGTATCTTCTCGTTCATCCGTGCTGCCTCTGGCTTTCAGAATACAGCTACTCAGCTAAGACTTTTCCCCGTGGTCCCCTGCACAGTCTACCAGACAAGTCGCTACGGGGCAACTTAGAAATACGATGCATCAAAATGCCGACGTGTCGCCAGCTGATGGTTCAAATGCCGTTGAAGACCCGGAAGGAGAAGGATTCTCTCGGAGAGCGCGAGGTGCCCGAGGACGCATATTATGGCATACAGACTCTCAGGGCGACGGAGAATTTTCCGGTCAGCGGGATCATGGCGAGGCCCGAGTTCATCAACGCATACGCGATGGTCAAGAAGGCAGCCGCGCTGGCGAACATGGATGTCGGGTGGATGGAGCCATACAAATGCGAGGCCATCGTCTCGGCGTGCGACGAGATCCTCGCAGGCGAGCTCCACGATCAATTCGTCGTGGACGACTTCCAGGCCGGCGCCGGAACGTCCTTCAACATGAACTTCAACGAGGTAATCGCCAACCGGGCTTTGGAGCTGATTGGCAAGAGCAAGGGCGAGTACTCCACCATCAATCCCAACGACGACGTGAACATGGCCCAGTCCACTAACGACACTTACCCGACCGCCATGCGTCTCTGCATCCTGATAATCGCTCAGGACTTGTTGGACAAGCTTGAGAAGCTTAGGCGAGCATTCGTGAAGAAGGGCATGGAGTTCGAGAGGGTACTGAAGTCTGGGCGCACTCATTTGATGGACGCGCTCCCAGTGACTCTCGGCCAGGAGTTCATGGCGTACTCCGTTGCCATCAAGAAGTCACGGGACCAGCTCAAGGCTGAGTTGAAGCTGCTCGAGGAGGTGCCGCTCGGCGCGACAGCTGTGGGCACTGGCGCGAACGCTCACCCGGACTATCACACGCATGTCGTCAAGCACCTGCGAGAGATCACAGGATTGAACCTGATAGAAGCGGAGGATCCCCGAGAAGCCCTTCAGAGCAGGTTGGATTTTGCGACGGTGTCCGGTGGCCTGAAGGCGCTCGCACTCGAACTAATCAGGATATCCAATGACCTTCGGCTGATGAACTCGGGGCCGATAACAGGCTGGTCAGAGATACATCTGCCAGCGACACAACCGGGCTCGTCCATCATGCCGGGCAAGGTCAACCCCGTCATGGCGGAGTGCATGGACATGATAGGCTTTCAGATCGTCGGAAACGATGTCTCTGTTTCGATGGCAGTCCAGGCCGGCCAGATGGAGCTCAACGTGATGAATCCGGTCATGATACACAACATACTCGAGTCGATGGTCCTGCTGAACAACTACATCCCGGTCTTCATCGACAAGTGCATCCTGGGAATCGAGGCTGATGAGGACAAGTGCAGGAGCTATCTCGAGAAGAACCCCTCGATCGCGACCTTCTTGGATCCACACATTGGCTACATGAAATCGGCCGAGGTTGCAAAGGAGGCCTTGAAGCGCAACATGTCCGTGAGGGACCTGGTGATTGAGAAGAAGATACTCACGCCAAAGCAGGTCGAGCGCATTTTCGACTACGAGTTCCTGATAGGCAAGAAGAAATCAGACAAGAAGTAGCATGTGCATGCTGTTGCTATCTCAAGAGACAGTGGGCTCAGATACGCGGGCTTTCTTGGCGTAGTTCTTGGCGTGCCAAATCCCCAGATAAGCTAGGAAGAATGGTGCCAGCAATAGTGATATCAGAACCGTCCACAGCACAAACAAGGTGCCAGCACCGATTCCCAAGATCCACCATATCGGATTCATCGCAGTAATTGCGACAGCCGGAATCAAGTTGACTCTGGGATTCAGATTGAGGAAAAGCATTGAGGATAGGTAGATAGAGACGAATATCAAAGTGGCGGCAACGACCCAGTTCAGAAGGTCATAGTAGAGAACGTATCCGAATGGGTATGCCGCGAGGAGGAGCGTGTAGTCGATGACTGCACCTAAGCTCGTGACAATGAGAGCAACGGCAAACACGCCACCGATGAAGACAGTGGTCCTGTGAGATATTTCTCCGACGGTATCTCTGAACCACCAGCAGACCGCGGAGAGCGATATCGAGAACCACAGGAGATTAGTCGGGAGATTGTAGAGGAATATGGTGACCATGGCCTCTCCCGAACTGTCGTACCATTGTTCCGCTGGCGGTCCAGGGTTCGCCGACACTGTGATTGACAACGCGACAATCGAGACAGCCAAGAATACGAGTGCGGCTCCGTATCTACTTAGACCCAAAGTTGTTCCTCCCTTTCCTCAAGAGCAATACGCCGGCCGACATGAGTCCGAATGCCGGTACGACTGCACTCAGCAACAAGAGTCTGCCGAAGGTCTCTTCGATTACCTTGTGGCTCTCCGGCCATGTGTTTTCCATCCACTTGTTGTCATAATATGGGTCACCTACTGAGTAGACAAGGTTCTCCGCGACGGCAATTTCAGTGCTGTCGACTAAGAGTATGCCGCTTGACGCCCCTCTGATTGTGTTGTTGATGACCGAAGCGTCATCCACATCATTCATCCATATTCCGTAGAAATATCCTGTGATCGAGTTGTGTGCAACTGTCAGTTGCGAGGATGCGAACAAGTCTAGACCGTAATCGAAGTATTCACCAGCAAGCTCGTTACGGGTTATTGTCACATTGCTGGAGAATGACACGCCAATACCTATGCCAGGTCCGATTATCCGACAGTCATCCACTATGCCGTTATGGACTCCATTGAGTTTGATTCCGTAGTGCTCGGCGCTTGATTCACCAAGCATAATTGTCACGTTCCTTATCACGAAGTGAGAAGATGTCTCGTGGATGTACACGCCACCATATCGGGACATGTCTGTGAGGTCGATGCTCAATCCCTGAATAATGAAAGGATCATCTTGCGTGCCTGTCCCTTCGGTCACTCCATTGTATGGTGCGAAGGCATTGTCGCCATGGATGTATATCTCGTATCTTGATTCGGGCGAAACCGGCGGGGGCGCTATGGGATTTCCTGAGACAGCTAGCACCGGCACAATCATCATGCACGCAAGCGACAGAGTGACGAGTACTCCCGACCGCCCACCCATATCTGGTTCATTGCGACACTCAGAAATAAAGATTGTTCCTTCATCGAGCCAGATCGTGTATCTTCGGTCGCGGCATAGCTATAAATATCCTGCTCCCTTCTTCAACCGAAAGCATCCAAGGGCACTAGCTCTTCGGAGGTGTTGACTGATGGATTGGGGTATTCAGAATCGGATTTCGAGGATTATCATGCCAGATACCGGGAGATCGGTAATGCTTGCCGTAGACCATGGATACTTCTTGGGACCGACATCGAGACTGGAGGTTCCGAGAAAGGCTATCATGCCCCTGGCCCCGTATGCCGACTCGATAATGCTGACTCGAGGCGTCCTAAGATCGTCAATCGATCCGGGCATATGCAACTCCGTTGTCCTCCGTGTTTCTGGAGGAACAAGCATTGTTGGAGAGGACCTCTCCAACGAAGGAATAATCACGTCCGTGGAGGACGCTCTTAGGCTGAATGCGTCGGGAGTAGCGCTGTCCGTCTTTGTCGGGAGCAAGCACGAGAGACAGACTCTCCTTGCACTGTCCGAGCTTGTCAACGAGGGTCAGAAGCACGGCATGCCAGTGCTTGCGGTCACAGCCGTCGGAAAGGAGCTTGGAAAGCGAGACGCGAGGTACTTGGCACTAGCAAGCAGGATTGCGGCTGAGATTGGAGCGCACATCGTTAAGACCTATTACTGCGACGACTTCGAGAAGGTGGTCGAGAGCTGTCCTGTGCCAATCGTCGTTGCTGGCGGACCTAAGCTCGCGGAGAAGGACGCGCTCGAACTGACTTTCAAATCGATCAAGGCTGGCGCCTCGGGCGTCGA
>CAZTFD010000089.1:0-422 GCA_964612225.1 uncultured Thermoplasmata archaeon
GCAACGGCATCGCGAACGTGACCTTTGACGCGGTGGCGCAGTACAACTTCCACGCCGTGAAGGCGAACGAAAGCGCGAGCAACGGCGGCGCATGGGCATTTGAGCCGATAAGGATCGACTACTGGCCATCCTGGTCTGACGATCCCGCGTATCACCCATCCGACTATGACCAATATGCCGGACCATCGTGGTGGGATTCAATCACGAACGGCCCCAACAGGACGTACATGTCCTGGAACGCGGGTGACCCGTTGTTCGGCCAGGAGGTCGAGTACGATGCGACGCCGCAGTGGCTCAACCTGACCGAGTTCCAGACGCTCATAGTGAAGTTGCCTACGGGTACGGACGTCATGGGGTATCTGGGTCAGGGCGTTGATCCATTGGCGATATTCCACCTATCAACTGGGGATTTGTCAGACTAC
>CAZTFD010000089.1:449-2530 GCA_964612225.1 uncultured Thermoplasmata archaeon
GGAGAGGCCACCCTTGGGTATGTGATAACAAACCCGGCCGACCCGCTGGACATGGGGGTAGTCTACAACGCGGGCACGAAGACGCTCACCTTCACGGGTCCGTACAACTTCAACAACCCAGGGAACAGGACGGGGATACTCTACCACGGTGCCCCGTGGATCGAGTTCAACGTTACGTCCACGCTGAAGACGATGTCCATAGTCGAGCCGACACCTGAGGTCGGTGCTGAGGCGGGACCTGGGGTGACGGCGGAGACGGTGAGCCTGATAGCGGTGGTCTGCGGAGTCCTCATTGCGGTTCCCGCGCTGGTAGGCACGAGACGCTGGGACGAGTAGATACGAAGCGCAGGTCGAAACCCATCAAACCTCTTTCCTTATTCTTCATATTTACATTCGTTCGGACCGAGGGCGCCGATCCTTCCATTACTCATTATCATATTCCGAAGCGTAAGGACAACCATTAATAGCACTAGTAGGCCGTTTTCCCTTCCGGATGTACGGCATCGGTGAGGCTAGGTTAACAAGTGAGAGTCTGCGACTGAGCTGTTGTCTGTATAGGCTCCGGCTCCAGGCCTGCGTGCGCGGGGAGTAGGATTCTTGTGCCGTTGTCCGTTGATCTCAAGAGATTCGTGATTCTGTCCATTCTACTCGCCGTTCCGATCGACGCTGTGATGTTGCTGATCTCGAGATTCGGATCTGCGCAACTGCTGCGGGACTATGTCGACACGATCAACATCGTGCCACTCCTGATCGGCACGGTCCTGCTGTTCATCATAGTGTCCAAGTTGTCTGACAGATCCCTCCGGTCCACCACTCGTCTGTTTGCGGTTGGATTCCTGTTCCAGCTCGCGTTTGGCTTTGTGTGGTTCTACTACTTCCACATTTCAGATCTCGGGAGGATGCCGTATTCCGGTATCGGCGACTTCTTCTACCTCGGCTCCTACGTCCTCTGGACTGCAGGGACCATACCGTATCTAAGAAGGTACAGCTCGCTCATGGGAACGCAATCCAGAATCATGCTTCTGGTATACTCCGTGGCTGCGGCAATCATCGTTTACGTCACTGTGGGATATTGGTACGATGCAGCCGTTACCTATGGCTACACATGGTTCGATACCACAGTGTGGCTATCATATGCAGTGGTTCCGACAATATGCCTCTTCTTACTAATCGCGACTACGCTGCTCTACGGTTATGAGGGCTACGGAAAAGGCCTGCTCACCTACTACTGGCTGTACTTCCTGGTCCCGATCATAATGATTGCCAGCGCGGACATACTGAATGGATTCTACTATGTGGTCTCTGAGAAGTCCGTGCCAGGAAGGCTGGATGACATACTCTACCTCGGAGCCTATGCGGTCACAGTGGCGGCCGCGTACACGGTGCTGAGATCTCAGCTGGAAGGGGCCACGGCAGTCCCATCCATTGAGCAACATGTCCTGAAGGGGAAGGAAATCGAGCTACTGGAAGGCAGAGGGCACATAGTCGAGGACATCCATTCGAACATCAGCTTCGAAATATTCTCGAGGCTCATGAAGCCGAGGGAAGGCGCTCAGCCCAGAAAGGGGTTCGTAATGAGCCGCCTGAACCCGGAGCAACTCAGACAGAAGTTCAATCTGGGGGACGCGCAGGTCACATGGATTACTACTCAATCCGGGGAGGGATGCGTGGACCCTTCGAGACCGAACATGTTGGCACACGCGGTCATGGAGTTTTTCCAGAAGAACAAGAACGCCATGGTACTCATCGACGGGATCGAATCGGTTGTCGTCTACAACGACTTCGAGAAGGCCCTGAAGATGCTCGAACAAATCAACGACTTCGTGATGCAGTATCGCGGCTATCTGATCATCCCCATCAATCCCACGGCCTTCGAACCGCGCGAGAAGGCGATGATTGAGAGGAACTTCGAGATCATCCAAGTGCCTGGCCACGCAGACGCCGCGTAGGTCTGCGGCTCGGGCAATCGGAGCCATGAGCGTGTCGTGTCCAAAAGTGTGCTTTGAAGCTCATGTATGCCCTGGCAAGGCGCATGGGATGAGGCCGTGTAGCCGACGTCGACTCCATCGTCAGGAAGGATA
>CAZTFD010000089.1:2540-6755 GCA_964612225.1 uncultured Thermoplasmata archaeon
CTCGAAAGGGTCATGGGCCAGAGTCCGGGCCAGTTCATTATCAGCAATGATAGCCTAATCAACCACTATATAGGCACCGGAATCGAGTATTCGACACGACGAATGGCAAAGCATCCTAAGGTGGTTTCGTGAAGGTTCTCCTGATTGATGATCCGATAAACAGCCTATCCCTGCTGGAGGACAAGTTGTCCGAGTCCGGGATGGAATGTGTAAGGACATGGGATGCTTCCGACGCCAAGGAGAAGTGCAGGACGGACGGATTCAACGCAATCATAGCTAGCTCCCTCTCAGTTCTCGGAGAGGCCGTCAGCTTCTGCCTTATCGAGAAGAAAGACTCAGACCACAGGGTCAGAGTCGCTCTATTCACGCCGTACACGCTCGAACAGGAGGACCGCGACTACCTCAAGCAAATCGGCATGGATCTCATCATATCCCCTCCTGAGAACGACGGGGTGATTGGCACCATAAAGACATGGATGGTCGACCCAGACAGCTCACCGAACGCCACATGTGAGTACGACACCGTACGACTGATGAAGATAGCCCGATACTCCTACGAGTTCGCCCTGAAGGACCTCGCATCGAAGGCTCACAAGCTTGAAGAGATCCTGGAGAACTCGAGCGACGTCATATACGAACTCGACCCATACGGCAAGATCACGCTCATCAGCAAGGCTATCGAAAAGCTCACTGGCTACTCTCGAGATGAGCTCCTTGGCATGAGCGCAATGGATGTCGTTTCCTCTGATTCACTCGAACTAGTCGCGTCCCACATATCGATGCTTCTTTCCGGAGAGGCTGACCCTCCCGCAGTCGAGGTGAGCGTCCAGGCCAAGACCGGCCACATTATCCCCGCTGAGATGATCGTCAGGCCGATAAGGCACGAGAATCAGGTCGTCGGTATCCTCGGCATAGGGAGAAACGTCGAGGAGCGCAAGCGCCTCGAAGAGAATCTCAAGCGCGTCATCAACGAGAAGGATTTCTACCTCGATCTCATGTCTCACGATCTACAGAACTTCAACCAAGCCATCCTGGGCTATCTAGAGATGATCCTGGCCACTGAAGCGCTCGATCCCAAACTCGAGAGGTATGCCAAGGGCGCAATGAGACAGGTCATGCAGACCGCCACCCTGATAGCCCACTTGAAGAGAGTGGCCCAGATACGCTCCCTCCGGGCGAAGTCGATGGAGCCGAAGGACCTGAGGGAGATTGCTCAGACCAGCATCAACAAGTTGCAGAGCCGGCTGGACAAGAACAACGTCATCATCGCATTCGAATGCGCCGAGCCGAAATGCCCGATCATGGCAGGGAACGACATCAACGACCTTCTGGAGCTGCTGCTCACTTCGGTCACCAGATATGCGATCTCCGAGCTTGTGAACCTCAAAGTGTCCATGGCTTCGGAGATTACTGAAGGGACCAAGTACTGGACTATCGAGATCTCCGGCCACAGCCTGAAGCTGTCGGCGCCGATTGTTCAATGCATCCTGTCCGAGGACTACTCAGGATGTCTGACGATTGACAGGCCAGATCTGCAGCTGCTCGTCGTCAGGGCGATAGTCGAGACGCAAGGCGGCACTATCACGGTAAGAACGCAAGAGAACGGAAGAGGCGACAGATTTGTCATCAGGTTCCCCCAAGCGTGATCCGAAGAAGACCAATGGCAGGGATTGCGGTTGCCATGACCCAGCGAAGCTAGCCATGGTCTCCGACTACTTGAAGCGCACAGTCTCGGAGAGGCCCTACGCGTTTATTCTCGAGAGCCTGAACGAGAGGCTCGAGCTTGACAAGGTCGACAAGAAGCTCGCGTCCGTAGGAGTGATACCAGTCCCGCCAGGATTCGATCTCAGGAAGTTCGCCGATGAGAAGTCCGTGGCATTCGTTCCGTACTGCTGCAAGCCCTTCGACTGCCCCTCGAACGCGGAGAGCGGCCGCAAGAGCAACAGGTGCCAGGCCATCGAAGGTCAGTGCGAACATACGCTCTGTTCGATAGGAAGGTTCATCGCAGTCGCCAAGAAGCTCGGAATCAAGGAGTTCCATGTCATAGAATCCGACACTGGCTTGTTCAAGTGGCTCGCGCAGAAGAAGAGCGAAGGGTACGAACACACGATAGGAGTGGCATGCGAGTTCGCAGTCAGCTACGCCCTAGAAGTCATACACGGACAGCTCGGGTTTGACGGAGTCGTGGTCACCATAAACGGCGACAAGTGCAAGAACAAAGACGAGTACGCCGAGAGCGATGAGACGGACCGTGACAGGCTGACTTTCATTGATGAATGGACGATCATAACCCTCGAAGATCTGGCAAACCAGGTGGCCCAAGAGAATGGGAAAGACAACCACCGAGAACCGGCGAACCACAAGACATGATTCCTGCTTATCGAAGCCCCGGCTCAGATCATCCAAGTAGCAGTTCTACGCTCTCTCTGAACACTCTAGTGTGGAAATCCACATCCTTGGCCGTTGTGTAGGGCGAGATCAGCGCCATGTTGTGGAATGGCGTCATAAGTATGCCTCGGTTGAGAGCCATCAGATGCATCAGGTTCTCTAGCTCGTAGTCTTTGCTCGCATCGTATTCTCCGCCGTCCCGAGGAGGCGTAGGCGTGTTGTGATACTCGATCCTCACTCCCAGTCTAATGACATGCCACGGGATGCCGGTCTCCTCAATGACATCGTGAACCCCCTTTTCGAACCGCTCGGCCAACGGCATCATCTTATCGAAATTTCTCTTCGTTATGACTTTCTCAAGGGTTGCGCGCATGGCGGAGACTGCGAGCGCGTTCCCTGTCAGAGTGCCCCCTAGACCGCTCTCATCCGTGCCATCGGACAGGATTCTATCCATCACCCTATCGGCCACGAACTGGCTGATACCGAATGCCGCAACAGGCACCCCTGACGCCAGCGGCTTGCCCATCGTCAAGATGTCCGGTTTCAATTTGTGGGCTGCAGTATATCCTCCGATACCGCAACATATCGTGTGGGTCTCATCGATAATGAGCAGCGTTCCGTACTTGCGCGTGAGCTTCCGCAGGGCGTCGTGATAGCCCTTCTCTGGCAGGATGATGCCTCGGTTAGTCATTGCCGGCTCGAACAATGCGCACGCGACATCTTCATGGGCCAAAGCCTCCTCGAGCATATCGACATCATTGAACTCAACCAATCTTGTAGTGACGGCAGGATCCACGGGCGGCCCGATGCTGCCGCCCCTAGGGACCGTTTTCCCCTTCACCAGGTTGACGAGTGTCTCGTCGACCGTGCCGTGATAGCAACCGTTGACCGCCAGTATCTTTGGTCTCCGCGTGACCTCCCTGGCCAGCCTGATGGAGAATCTGTTTGCATCCGTTGCGGTCATGGCGATCTGCCAATATGGAAGTCCGAACCGTCGCGAGAGCTCCTCACCGACCCAGACTGAATCCTCGGTCGGGAGCATCATAGTGATGCCTTTGCTGATTTGCCTCTTCACCGCGTCCACGACTGGTTTCGGGGAGTGCCCGAACATGGAACCAGTGTCTCCAAGACACAGGTCAAGGTACTTCCGTCCGTCAACATCCGTGATGTGCGCTCCGCCGGCCTCCTTAGCGAAGATCGGATAGCTTCCCGCCCATCTGACCATCCAGTTCATTGGGACCCCTGCGAGTAGCGACTTCTTTGCTCTCTCGAACATCCGTTTCGACTTCGGATGCTCCCGCTCGAAGCGCTTGGTCTCGATTGCCATGAGTTCCTTGATTCGGCTGCGGTCGACCTTGTTGATGGAACTGTCCTCCACTTCTCTCGGTTTCGGGGACAGCATCACATCGTATGTACAAAAACCTGTGTCATCGAACACCACAGCTGGCTCGCATGGCGAAAGCGCAGTATTGCGGGCGAGGATTCATTATTGCGTAACGAATCAGCGTTGTGGCGCTTGCATAGGGCAATCGACAGGGTGTGGAACATGTCTGGGAGTGTCAAGATTGGAGACGTCGCACCGGATTTCACGCTGAAGGACCAGAGAGGGCAGACCGTGAACCTCAAGGATTTTCTTGGAAAGAAAGCTGTCGTGCTGTACTTCTACCCGAAGGACAACTCCCCCGGGTGCACGAAGGAAGCGTGCAAGTTCAGAGACAGCTACGAGGACTTCAAGGACGCAGGGGCCGAAGTGATCGGAGTTAGCTCCCAGTCCGAGGAGTCTCACTCGATATTCTCGACCACGTTCGCGCTGCCATTCATACTTCT
>CAZTFD010000090.1:0-569 GCA_964612225.1 uncultured Thermoplasmata archaeon
ACAGTGGCCACGCTGGGGAAGCTGAAAGATGACTTCCCCATGATGGGCATCTGCCTCGGCCATCAGCTTCTCTCTTTGATGTTCGGCGCGAAGACCTACAAGCTCAAGTTCGGCCACAGAGGCATCAATCAGCCGGTAAAATTCGAAGGGAAGGTGTACATCACATCTCAGAACCACGGCTTCGCGGTGGACCCAGTCTCTGCCGAGGAAGCAGGACTTGAGATAACGGTCACCAACCTGAACGACGGGACGGTAGAGGGGATGCGCCATCAAGAATTGCCGATCTTCTCCGTTCAGTTTCACCCGGAGGCACATCCTGGTCCTCAGGATACGGGCTTCCTGTTCGACCGGTTCAGAGGGATGCTGGAGGGACCCTGATGCCGAAGAGGACTGACCTGAAGAAGCTGATGGTGATAGGTTCAGGTCCGATCGTGATAGGACAGGCGGCCGAATTCGATTTCTCCGGTTCGCAGGCTAGCCGGTCCTTGAGAGAGGAAGGCTACACTACGGTCCTGGTGAATTCCAACCCGGCGACCATACAGACGGACCTCGAGATTGCAGACATCGTC
>CAZTFD010000090.1:632-6690 GCA_964612225.1 uncultured Thermoplasmata archaeon
GGAGAGGGTCCAGGGCATACTCTCTGGAATGGGCGGCCAGACGGCTCTCAATCTATGTTCTGAGCTTGCGGAGTCTGGAACTCTCGAACGATTGAAAGTGGAGCTGCTGGGGAGCCAGCCGAGGGCGATAGCGCTGTCCGAGGATCGGGAGTTGTTCAGGAAGACCATGCTGGACCTCAACGAACCCATACCTATGAGCAAGACAGCCAATTCGGTCGAAGGCGCCAAGGCCGCCGCACAGGAGATAGGTGGTTACCCGGTTCTGGTACGGCCGGCATTCACGCTCGGTGGGACAGGGGGCGGCATAGCCCTTGACGAGCATGAACTCGTGGACATTGCGGGCCGAGGTTTGGCATATTCGAGAATCCATCAAGTCCTGATCGAGGAGAGCGTCATCGGGTGGAAGGAGTTCGAATACGAGGTGATGCGCGACTCGAAGGACAACTGCATAATCGTCTGCAACATGGAGAACCTGGACGCGATGGGGATCCATACTGGTGAGAGCATCGTTATTGCTCCTGCCCAGACCCTGAGCGACCGGGACCATCAGATGCTCAGGAGAGCGACGATCAAGATCATACGCGCCCTAGGGATCGAAGGCGGAGCGAACATTCAGTTCGCGGTCAATCCCAAGACTGGAGAGTATCGTATCATCGAGGTGAATCCGAGGGTATCAAGGAGCTCCGCGCTGGCATCCAAGGCGACTGGATACCCGATCGCCAGAGTGGCTGCGAAGATCGCCGTCGGCCGTACACTGGACGAAATCCCAAACGCTATAACGGGGAAAACGTGCGCAGCGTTCGAACCCTCAATAGACTATGTCGTGATGAAGATCCCGAGGTGGCCATTCGACAAGTTCAGGACCGTGGACAGAAGGCTCGGGACTCAGATGAAGAGCACCGGCGAGGTCATGGCCATCGGGAGGAACATCCAGGAGGCGCTCCTGAAAGCAGTGCGATCTCTCGAGATCGACAGGGTCGGTCTTGAGCCTGACAAGTGGTCCGATGAGGAGATCACGAAGGAGCTGGGGAGCGCCACCGATGCAAGATTGTTCATGATCGCGGAGGCTCTGCGGAGAGGTGTTGCCCAAGAGAGGATCTGCACACTGACTGACTGGGACCCGTTCTTCGTCTCCAAGTTAAATGAAATCATCGAAATGGAGAACGTGCTCAAGAAACGCCTTGACGAGAGTACACTGAAACTTGCGAAGCGTCTCGGCTTCAGTGACGAGTACATCTCACTCCTCACAGGCAAGGAAGAGCGGACGATCAGGAACATGAGGGTGTCAAAGGACCTCATTGCGACTTACAAGATGGTCGACACGTGCGCGGCGGAGTTCGAGGCCGCAACGCCGTATTTCTATTCCACATACGAATCAGAGTGCGAGGCAAGACCTTCCAGCAACAGGAAAGTGATCGTCGTCGGCGCGGGCCCGATAAGAATCGGCCAAGGGATAGAATTCGATTACTGTTGCGTCCATGGAGCCATCGCTCTCAAGGAGGAGGGAATCGACGCCATAATCATCAACAACAATCCTGAAACCGTCTCGACAGACTTCGACATCTCCACGAGATTGTACTTCGAGCCCATAACGGTCGAAGACGTCCTGAGCGTGATAGAGAAGGAGGATGCGGACGGAGTGATCCTCCAGTTCGGCGGACAGACATCCATCAACCTTGCGCTTCCTCTCCAGAAGGAGCTGAAGGGAAGGAAGACCAAGATATTGGGCACATCTCCAGATTCGATAGACCTTGCAGAGGATCGTAAGAAGTTCGCGAAGCTGATGGACGAACTCGGAATCCGCCAGCCGAAGTCGGGCACGGGCTTCTCGTTCGATGAGGTCAAGAACCTCGCGATGGAGATAGGCTATCCAGTTCTGATAAGACCCAGCTATGTTCTTGGCGGAAGGGCCATGGAGATAGTCTACAACGATGTGGAGCTGGAGACTTACATGAAGAGCGCTGCAAAGGTCTCTAAGAAGCACCCAATCCTGGTCGACAAGTACCTCACCCATGCGATCGAGATCGATGTGGACGCGGTCTGCGACGGAACTGATGTCTACATCGGAGGAATCCTCGAACACATCGAGGAGGCCGGCGTCCACTCAGGAGACGCGACAATGGTCCTGCCACCGCAGACCTTGAAATCCGATGTCCTCAAGGAAGTCAAGAAGATCACTCGGCAGGTCGCGCTCGCGTTGAAGACCGTTGGACTCATGAACCTCCAGCTGGCGTTCAAAGACGGTCAGGTATTCATGCTTGAGGCGAACCCCAGAGCAAGCAGGACAGTGCCGATAATCTCGAAGGCCACAGGAGTCCCGCTCGCAAAGGTCGCTACGAAGATCATGTTGGGGAAGACGCTCAAGGAGCTCGGATTGCAGGGCGAGGCAAAGATCAAGCACGTCGCGGTCAAGGCTTCGGTGTTCCCGTTCCTGAAACTGCCAGGAGTGGACAGTATCTTGGGTCCCGAGATGAAGTCAACAGGAGAGGTAATGGGCATAGACACGGTCTACCCAGCGGCCGTGTGGAAGGCACTCGTCGCATCCGGCCAGAAACTCCCAACAAGTGGGAAGGTGTACATCAGCGTCGCGGACGTCGACAAGTCTTCCGCGGTGGATCTTGCGAAAAGGCTGTCATCGATCGGATTCTCCACATACGCCACCAAAGGCACGGCTGAGGTCCTTAGGTCCAAGGGCATAGAGACGACCCTCGTGCACAGGATTTCGGAACATGGGTCCCCTGATGCGCTGTCCCTCATGCGCAAGGGAGAAGTTCAGCTGGTCATCAACACTCCGACTGAGGCGTCGGGCGCTAGAAGGGACGGGTACATGATGCGCAGGCTGGCAGTTGAGCTGGAGATACCTTTCTTCACGACGATCCAGGGTGCGCGGGCTGCAATCATGGCCATGGAACATGCCTCGAAGAAGGAGATGACCGTCAACGACCTGTCATTCTTCCACAACCTGAGGTAGGGCTGAGAAGACTCTCACCAATTAACGGCAGGTTCCTTGCCCAGTCTCCGTATGATCTTCTCATGATTCGCACAGAGCTTTCCATGCGCCACCTGGGACCTGATCAAATCCTCTTGCCAGTGAGCATTGAACAGGCGGCAATCCCTATTGTTGCAGAATGGCTGCAGTGTGAGATGGAACAATACCCCTTGGAGAGTCAGCCCTTTCAAGACCTCCGTGTTCTCAGTCGAGTCATAGTCGATGAATCGTCCCTTGAATGCCATCTTGAGCTCCTGAAGCTGGGCCTCTCCAGCTCCTTGCAGCTCCATGCTCTGTTTCAACAGGTAGTACTCACGAGGTTTGGCCGGAGCTTCCACTATCCCAGGGAGGGACACAATGCTCGGGAAGCCGCACACGATCGTCCTGAGATGGTGCCGAAGGTCATCGGTCGAGTATGTGGACACAAGTCTGTCCGTCAGAATGATGGATGCGTGCTCACGCAGATCCTGAGGACCGAGGATCGTGGTGAACAAATCATCGAGTCTGCGACCGTCATAGATTATTCCACCGATCCGGGCTTCGCCGACTATGACGCGCCGTTCGTAGTCGATCTCTCCGTACATCGGCTCGAAGGACTGCTCGGCCTTGTTAGGATCCTTCATGCGGGCGGACGCGAGCGTCTCGGATATCCGCTCAATGCCCTTCTTGCGAACCGAAGCGACAATGCTCGGTCTGGTACGGAACTTGATCGTGGGGAAGTAGTGTTCCAGAAAGGATACAATGCCCTCGATGTCAACGTCCTTTGATTGTTCTGGACGGTGGATGTCCACGCTTCCGAAGGGTGTCTTCTCAGAGCTTCTTGAGGTGCTTGTACGCGACATCTGCTCCCCGCCTGCCCGACAGGAGCATCGAGCCGAAAGTCGGGCCCATCCTGGGCAAGCCGAAGGTCGTTGAGACCGCCATGCCAGTCACTATGAGTCCGGGATGGCAGAAACCGCTGTGCTCGACAACCGCATCCTCGCTCTTCTCGATCCACATCGCACCGAACCCGGGAGTCTTGATTAGACCGCGCTCCTCGAGCTTCTTGACGACCATGGCGTCGTGACCAGTGGCATCTATGACCAACTTGGATTCCAGAGCAACCGGGTCTACACAGGTGATCTGTCTCGGGAGTGCTCCGACAGGCGTCCAGTTGACGACGGCACCGGCGACCCTGTTCTTTTCGCGGAGCACGACATCGTCGAACGATGCCATGTTGAGGATGCTGACCCCCGCCTCGCACGCTGCTGCGATGAGCTTCGAGCATGCTAGAGGACCAGGAGTCATGTATAGCCCCTTCTCGTACATCTTGTACTTCACCTCTAGCTCGTCCAGTATCTTCTGTGCGGGTGCTCTGACGGTAATCGTGTTCATGAGGAATCCGCCAATCCAGAAACCGCCACCGAGGTAGTTGTTCCTCTCTACGATTAGAACCCTAACCTTCTTTAGTGCGAGGTCTCGCGCCGCCATGAGCCCGCTCGGACCGCCGCCGATGATTATGACATCTGTCTCAGCAAAGCCGTCCATGTCTTTGGCGAACTGAGAGATTATTGCGCGCGTCACTGAACTTTCTGACGATTTTGCGAAGATCGGCATCTGCTTTCACCAGACTCTGGAGTGCGCAAACCAGCTTCCCGAATATAAGGGTTGTCCCTCGACATCGTGACAGGTCTGGAGGACGCGGGTTTGGATGTAAGGCACAAGGCATATCCACCCTGTTCGAGATAGTATTGCATGCGGAGCGGAGCTGGAATCTTGTCAAGCCCCGCGAACGAGAAGACCTGGCTCCGCTCCCACTGCGATGACAGGAGAGTTGAGTACGATGGCGATAGACCCAATATGCAAGATGGACGTGGACCCGAACACAGCTAAGTGGAAGTCGACCTACAAGGGAAAAGAATATTACTTCTGTGCCCCCGGCTGCAAGAAGACCTTCGACAAGAACCCCGACAAATACTCCTGAGACGCGCCGGAACTAATGCGCGTGGACCGGGTGCTCTTGGATCATCGGGAGAGGGCTACCTGCGGACTTCTTGAGCTTCTCGTATTTCTCTCTGTATAGTTTCTCACAGACGCTGCAGCAGACGTAGTGGTATTTCCCGTCCAGCTTGATCTTGACGCCTTCGTCCTTCATCATGTGACCGCAGTAGTAGCATCTGATCAGGAGGCCTGCTTCGTCAGTGAGGGCGGCCCTGGGGCTCTCTTTCGGGACCCTCATCACCATGGAATTGTCCATCTTGACGATCTCAGGCACCTGAGCTAGGGACTCCAGGAATCGCTGGTACTTGATCTGGTTATAGAACGACAGAATGCATAGTATCCTTGAATCCGACAGAACATAGATCTGCCTTACAATCTCATCCTCGGTTATTCTCGCAACAACCTTCTCAAGGTCGGAAGGTTTGGCTTCCAGGATCAATGCGACCGATACCTGGCCCAGCATGTCTGCGTCCAGCATCGTGGAATAGCCCTTGATAAGACCGACGTCCACCATCGCTTGCACTCGCGAGCTGACTGTGGGTGTGCTGACGCTTATCCTGGCAGAGATGTCCCTGAAAGAGGCGCGGCCATCTTGCTGAAGCTCTCTCAGTATCTTCCTATCTACATCGTCAAGATTGAGGCTCATGGACACGGATAGCCTCCGGGGGGGAGATATCCTTTTCACTTGAAAGGTACGGGTGTTAAAGCCAGACAAATATGTAAAGCGTTCAATCAAAACGGATTGCCAGTTCTGCGTAAACCCGTTTCATTTTCCTTCACTTTAGATCTTCGTATCTAGGTATGCTGAAGACTATGTACCTGACTCCGGCAAGAGCGAGGACCACCAGGGCTACAAATCCCAATGTCGGATAGGGGCTCCAGCATTTCGATGGCGCTACTATCGCGACCAAGATGGAGAGGCAAAAAACAACCAGACCTAGTAGTATGAGTGCGAGTCCGAATATTCTATCGCTATTCAGATACACAAACCACAATCGCCTTTCCACCCATATGGTCTTTTCAGAGAAAACCAGTGGACCCTGTGGGATTAGAGAGCGCGAAACCGACTGGCTGACCCTCGAAAATGCC
>CAZTFD010000091.1:0-1088 GCA_964612225.1 uncultured Thermoplasmata archaeon
CGATCGAGATATGGAAGGAAGTCGACGGGTTCATGAGCGCGGACCCGAAGCTAGTCAAGAACGCCTTCCTGCTTGAGAAGCTGTCGTATGAGGAGGCGGCAGAGCTCGCCTACTTCGGGGCACAGGTCCTGCACCCGCGCGCAGTCCAGCCAGCTAGGCTCAAGGGGATCGACATAGTCATCAAGAACCTGTTCAAACCCGAATCCCCCGGGACCGTCATTGGGAAGAGCAAGCATGCCAGGAAGGACATCATCAAGAGCGTCTCATACCTCCCCGACATCGCCACGCTCAAAGTCTATGACACAGGTGCCGGATACAAGTCAGGATTCCTGGCAGACATAACCGCATGTCTCCACAAGTCGAACATCAACATATTCTCGGCGACGACGTCACAGACATGCGCTGCTGTGCTGATAGAAGAGGCCGACATCCCGAATGCGAAGAAGGCCATCAAGGGGATCATGGGCACCGTCGGAGAGAACTTCGAGGTGAACCCTGGAATGGCTTTAGTATGCACGGTCGGAGAGGGATTCGGGCAGACAAAGGGCATTGCGGCAAGGGTGTTCAACGCGGTCGCGGCCAAGAACGTGAATGTCGATCTGATATCCGCGGGAGCCTCCATGGTTGCGTATCACTTCACCGTCGACAGAAAGGACCTCAAGAATGCGATTGTAGCCATCCACGATGAGTTCTGGGCGAAGACTCCAAAGGAGAACGCATCCGACGGGCCAGTATCCTAAGCGATCCTGACGAATGTCGAGTTGAACGCGGAGTTGCCGCCGTACTTCTGCACGTAGTCCGTCGTAAGGAAGTTCACGTTCTTGCCATCGCTCAACTTCGGCCAAAGCACGGAGTATGTGAGCATCACGCCTCTGGGGACCGCATCTGATACCTCGGCCTTGACGGTCCATTCCCCGAACTCGTTCGCGAGGGTTATCATCCCATCATTCTCGATCTCATCTTCCTTGGCATCCTGACCATTCACGAACACGATAGGTTTGATCTCGGGCCTGAGGAGATGATATTGGGATCTGACCAGCAGCTTGTGGACCGGCGTCAGCAGCTGGTATGGCAGGCGCTTCTGTACT